>DASSWV010000218.1:0-2631 GCA_035704545.1 Pelobium sp. | reverse complement strand
CGCTTTGTAAGCGGCTTTTGTGGTTTAAAAAACTTCCTGAAAATAATTTACAATTAAGGTTTTCATCAGCATTTCCTGCTCTAATAAATTATATGCTGGTATAGGTTTTATCTTTTTCCAATGTGGCCAACCATCCTGATCCATGCCTTCTAATTCATAAAAACCCAACTCAGAGAATAAACGACAATTTGCAATGTGCATTAATTCTTCTTTTTGGCGCTTACTAAATTTTTGTGGCCCTTTACCTAACTCCTGCACACCAATCAAAAATAAAATGACTTTAATGTCCGGAATCTCATTGTCAAAATCATCAGCTAACTTTTGTTGAAGTTCTTTAAACTTTTTATTGACTTCTGATGGTTTCATAATGTGCAAAGATAGTTTTCCAATCTACAATTTCATCATTTCTTTGGGCAACTTATCTCATATCATTGTGATGTAAAATAGTTAAAACTTATAGCCTAATTTTTGTTTTACTTTTCCAAAGTAAGCTAATCACATAATTTATTTGATATTTTTAGCCAGATAATGTAAATTATCATTTTTAATAGCTCAGCCACGGTTGAGCTATTTTTTATAAATAAGGTTATGGAAAAAAACGACAGCAACATTTTAGTTATTGATATTGGCGGATCTAGCATCAAAGCGATCATCTTAAGCACCAAAGAGGAAGTAATTCAGGAGTTTCAGAAAATAGATACGCCCGAAAATGCCAACCCTCAAAGTTTAATGGCGGCCATTAAAACCTTGATCAAAAAATTCCCTCCTTTTGATAAAGTTGCGGTAGGTTTTCCAGGTTTCATTAAACAAGGTGTAGTTTTTACCGCTCCAAATTTAGATAGTAAAGCATTCAGAAAGTTTGACCTTAGCAAAGAGCTTGCTACCGAACTTAAAAAACCCGTACGTTTGGTTAACGATGCCGATTTACAAGGCTTTGCCTTAATTAAGGGTAAAGGCTTGGAAATGGTAATTACTTTGGGAACTGGTTTTGGTACCGCTTTATTTATGGATGGCGAGTTATTGCCACACTTAGAACTATCCCATTTACCGGTTAGAAAAGGGCAGGATTATGATGATTTTATTGGCGATGCTGCATTTGAAGCAGACGGCGAAAAACGTTGGAACAAAAAATTAAAAGAAGTTCTTAAAACTTTTAAAACAGTGATCAACTATGATCATCTGTATTTAAGCGGTGGCAATACCAAACATATCAGTTTTAAACTTGATGATAACATCAGCACAGAAAATAACCGTGATGGAATTAGAGGAGGCGTACATTTATGGCAAATTAAAGAGAGTTATAGTGTGAAAACCGTAAATCCCTAGAACGATTGCGTAGATTTTTAATTTAAAACACACAAGCAATTAAAACAATTGATACTTTTGAAACCGCAACATCAATTATGATAATATATGAACACCAAAAATCATATAAAAAAAACATTCACTGCAACAATTGGAAGTGGTAAAAACACTGGTGTACCAATGTAGTTTGTTTGTTGCTAAAAAATTAACCCAACCATTTTAACAGCATATACAAATCGTTAAAACAAAAGACCATTTTAAATGAAATCTCACATTAAAACCAAGCCAACAATCTACATGATTTTTGGTGGTACGGGCGATCTTGCAGAAAGAAAACTCATTCCTGCTTTGTACAACCTCTTTTTAGAGGGCTACATGCCAAAGGAATTTGCAATTATCGGTTTAGGTCGTACTGATTATGATAATGAAAGCTTCGTAAAAAATTTATTAGGCGGTGTAAACAAGTATTCACGAAGTGGAAAAGCTGAAAAAGAACAATGGGCAGATTTCTCTAGCCGTATTAGCTACCTAAGAACCGATGTTAACAACGAAGCTGATTATAAAAAAATGGATGCGATTATTCAGAAACATGAGGGCGAATGGTCCGAGTTACCTGTAATCATCCATTACTTAGCTGTAGCGCCAAACTTTTTTCCAATTATTGCTAGCAATTTAGCCAAACTAAAATCTGCCGGCGACGAGGAAAGAACCAGAATTGTTATCGAAAAACCTTTCGGAAGAGATTTAAACACAGCAAAAGAACTAAATGTGCTGTTGAAAAATATTTTTGCTGAAAACCAAATCTACAGAATTGACCATTATCTAGGTAAAGAAACTGTTCAAAATATGCTGGCTTTTAGGTTCGCCAATGCCTTATTTGAACCGATTTGGAACCGTAACTTTATTGAACACGTACAAATTTCTGTAACCGAGGATATTGGCGTTGAAGACCGTGGAGGTTATTATGATGGCTCCGGAGCATTGCGTGACATGTTGCAAAACCATATTTTACAGGTGCTTTGTTTAGTGGCCATGGAACCACCGGTTAATTTTGATGCGGAAGAAATCCGCAACAGAAAAGTGGATGTTTTAAGAGCGATGCGCAAATTCGGGACAGATGAAATTAGGTTCAACACCGTTCGCGGGCAATATGGAGAAGGCTGGGTAAAAGGGGAAAAAGTAGAAGGTTACCGTCAGGAAGAAGGCGTAAAAAAAGATTCGAACACAGAAACTTTTGCAGCGTTGAAATTTTTTATTGATAACTGGAGATGGCAAAACGTTCCGTTTTATGTAAGAACAGGAAAACGAATGCACCAGAAATCATCC
>DASSWV010000348.1:0-3053 GCA_035704545.1 Pelobium sp. | reverse complement strand
AAGACTTGTAGATCTTATTAAAGGGGAAGATACCGACCTAGAGTTACTTGAGATTGTGAGAGAAAAAGCCGGGAGGTTTGAACCTTTCAATATTGAACACAAAGTTTACAAAAAAAACGGAGCCGAGACTTGGTTGTCAATTGCAAACACCCCAATCTATAACAGCGCTACCAACCAACATACGCAAATAGAAATCATCAATGACATTACCCAGCGTAAACAGGCAGAAATACATTTATTAGCATCGCGAGAAGAAACATTGCAATTAAGCAAAGCTAAAGAGTCGTTTGTTTCTATAATGAGCCATGAAATACGCACACCTTTAAATGCTGTAATTGGTTTAGCAAATATTTTGAACGACGAGGAAAAACTTCCAAGTCAGGAAGAATCCATCAATTTACTTAAGTTTTCAGCAGACAATCTACTCAATCTTATCAACGATATCTTAGACTTTAATAAAATCGAAGTCGGGAAGATGGAACTTGAAAATAAGCGACTGGATATTAGGGCGCTATTGAAAGATATAATGGCTTCTATGGATTTTAGAACGAAAGAAACGCCGATTAAATTGAGCTACCATGTTGATGATGAAGTTCCAGAACTGGTGCGAGGGGATAAAACAAAGGTTTATCAAATATTAGTTAACCTTATTAACAATGCGATTAAATTTACAGAAGAAGGTACTGTAAAGGTAACGGTAGGTTTAGAGCCCCAGACAGACAATAAATTACTGTTGAATTTTAAAGTTAGCGATACCGGAATTGGTATTCAAAAAGATAAACTAGATGCCGTATTTGAACCTTTTACACAAGCAGAAAGCAATACTTCCAGAAAATACGGAGGGTCTGGTTTAGGGTTATCTATCACCAAAAAATTAATCAACCTTTTCGGTGGTGAAATTACAGTAGAAAGTGAACTCGGAGTTGGAACCGAATTCTCCTTTAAGCTTAAATTTAACAGGTTTGAAGGGCCTTTAGATAGGGCAGAAGCCACACAAAAAATCACACTTACTGGGAAAGTACTGGTAGTTGATGACAATGAAATTAACACTTTATTGGCGCAGCGGGTTTTAACTAAATTTGGACTTGATGTGGTTACAACAAACAGTGGAATTCAAGCTATTGAGTTATTAAAAGCTAAAGATTTTGATTTAGTATTGATGGATGTGCACATGCCAGACTTAAATGGCTATGAAACTACAGAACGGTTACGAGCCATTAATGATGAGTACTATAAAAACCTGCCGATAATTGCACTTACCGCTTCGGTATTGGATGGTAATTTTGAAGAAATTGAAAAATCTGGAATGACTGATTTTCAGCTAAAACCTTTTAAAACAGAAGAGTTGGCCAGAAAAATCGCTAAATACATTAAGACAAGTTAGGCACTTATTCTTCCTTAACAGTTTCTTAACACATCCGTAATTTTTATTTAACTTTGCCGACTTTAAATCTAATAGGTTGGTTAAATGTTCAAATATTTAAAAGGTAATATATATGTCGCCCTAATACTAAGGTTGCTCATTATATTTTTTTTATACACAATCTCTAGAGCGCTCTTTTTCACATTTAACCTCGATTCTTTTAATGGCTTAACCGCAAAACGAATTTACACCATTATGTTTGGCGGTTTAAAGTTTGATTTAAGCGCCATCATATACATCAATATTCTTTTTATACTTAGTCAGGTTATTCCTTTTAAAATTGTTTATAATAAACTTTACCAAAAAGTATTTGCTTGGGTGTTTTTTGTAACCAATGCAATAGGCTTAGCTGCCAATGCGGGTGATATCGTATATTATCCGTTTACCCTTAAGCGAACTACTTTTTCTGCTTTTTCACAATTTTCAAATGAAGATAACTTAGCGGAGCTTTTTCTGAAGTTTTTGTTTGTTGATTATTGGTACATGACTTTAATTTTTTTGGCAATGCTTTTCTTTATGGTCTGGAGCTATAAAAAAGTAAAGTTAGTAGAGCCTAAAGTAAGTTCTAAGGTTTTTTATTACAGCAGTTCTACTGCTATAATGCTTCTGATAATTTGGTTTTGTATCGCTGGGATGCGTGGTGGTTTTAGGCATAGCACACGTCCAATTACTTTAAGCAATGCAGGCGAATTTGTGGAAGATCCGGCTGAGATCAACATTGTTATCAACACACCGTTCTCTATTATAAGAACCATCCGCACAAAGCCTTTAAAAAAGCAAAATTACTTTGCAAAATCTCAGCTTGATAGCCTTTACAACCCGATAAAAAAAGCTGATCACAAGTTTCCTTTTAATAAAAAAAACGTTGTTGTTATCGTTTTAGAAAGTTTCAGCAGAGAATATATCGGCGGTTTCAATAAAAATTTAGAGAAAGATACTTACCAAGGTTATGCGCCATTTTTAGATTCTTTAAAGTCGGTTTCGCTTTCTTTTAATAATGCGTATGCCAACGGTCGGAAGTCAATTGAAGGTTTACCATCTGTATTAGCAAGTATTCCGGGAATAAACGAACCTTTTATATTGGGCTATTACTCAGGTAATAAAATAAACAGCTTAGGGGGCTTGTTGGGTAAAGAAGGCTACCATACTTCCTTTTTTCATGGTGCACCAAACGGCTCAATGGGTTTTAGTTCTTTCATCAACCTGGCTGGTATCCAGCATTACTTTGGTAAAAACGAATATAAAAACGATCGTGATTTTGACGAGATTTGGGGGATTTGGGACGAGCCTTTTCTGCAGTTCTGGGCCAATAAAATGAACACTTTTAAACAACCATTTTTCAGCAGTGTTTTTACGGTATCATCCCACCACCCGTTTAAAGTGCCAGAAAAGTACGAAGGAAAATTCCCTAAAGGTACTTTGCCAATCCACCAAACGGTTGGCTATACAGATATGTCTTTGCGCAAATTTTTTCAAACAGCTGCTAAAATGCCTTGGTATAAAAACACACTGTTTGTTTTAACGGCAGATCACTCTAGCATTCCTTGGCATGATGAGTATAAAACTTCCATTGGTGCATTTGCAGTGCCCATTATTATTTTTGACCCTAGCGGTAAGTTAAAAGGGCAAG
>DASSWV010000197.1:0-4240 GCA_035704545.1 Pelobium sp. | reverse complement strand
GTTTCTGTAATGTAATCGGTGATTTTAGCTACTTTTTCTTTGTCTATAAATTCTGATACAGAAATTTCTCCACTTTCGATATAGTGCGTTAAATGTGTTTCAATTGTAGAAGCCACAAAACCTCTTTCTTTGGCAATTTCTTCCACGGTTTTACCTTCCTTAAATAAATCTAAACTTACCCGTTTAGTATCAGTTTTACTGATTTTTGCGGTAACTAAACCTTTAATTGGCGCTTGCTCAATATTATTGGCTTCGCAATAATCAGAAATCATGATCAATAGCTCGTTCCCGTACTGTTTTACCTTTACTTTTCCGATGCCTTTGATACTTTCCAATTCCTCATAGTTTGATGGTAGTTTGTTGGCTAAATCCGTCAGGACTTTTTGTGGTAAAACCTGATAAACCGGTACGCCGTAATCCGTAGCTAAATTGTCTCGCCAATTTTTAATAGTTTGGAAAAGTGCGCCATGTTTTACACCAGCCGGTGCGGCAGTTTTCCTTGGTGCATTTACCGCTTCTGTTTTTCTAGAGTTATTGAAATCAATTTCTGCGTTTGCTTTGGTTTTAAGGTACGAAAGCGTTTTAAAGCCTTCCCTACATAACTTTAAGCCACTTTTTTTTATAAAAACTTCTTTGCTTAAGGTTTCTAAAGCTTCCTCAATATGTTTTTTAACAGATTTGTTATCCGCATCAAAATTTATTTCGGTCAATTGCTTTTCTACGTTTTCCAGTTGTTCTAAAAAATAGGTGCAGCCTTTTTTAATCCGTTCCTGCAACTCTTCGTTTTCTTCGGGTAGCCCGCTGTCCTGTAATTTTTGGTGTATCTGCCTTTTAAAGTTTTCGGCTACTTCGTAAATCTTGCGGTCGCCAAAATCTCTAATTTTATTGATGTCATCTAAAAAGCCATCGTTAATGGTCTGATGGTTTTCCTCTGCCAATTTTTTTGTTAAAAACAATGCGCCTTTCAGCATCTTAAAATCAAATAGGTCAAACAGTAAATTTTGTTGAAATATAATTTTAGATTGCACCAAATGGTTTTCATTAGGTGCGTTCTCTTCGGCATTTCGGGTGAAATTTGAGACCGTACCATCAGTTTTCACACTGTTAAAGCTCAGAGGAGAGTGGAGCACCAAACCTTCGAAAGTTTTGCATCGGCTTAAAGCAACATAAACCTGTCCGTGGGCAAAGGCAGCGTTAGCATCAATAATTGCTTTATCAAAGGTTAATCCCTGACTTTTATGAATGGTTATTGCCCAAGCTAGTTTTAACGGATATTGCAGAAAGGTGCCAATTACATTTTCCTCGATTTCTTTGGTAGATGCATTGAGCTCATACTTAAAATTTTGCCACTCGGCTTTGTTCACGATGATTTCTTGATCATCGCCCGGGCATTTTACGTAAATGGTTTCGTCTTTAATTTTTGTAATTGTCCCTATTTTACCGTTGAAATAAAGCTTTTCCCGTGATACATCGTTTTTTACAAACATTACTTGGGCACCAATTTTGAAAGTCAGCTCAAAGGCATTTGGATAAGAAAACTCAGGGAAATCGCCATAAACTTCCGCCGTGAAATTGTAGGGTTTTCCTTTTAAATCTTTCAGTTTATTCTCGTTAATCTGGTTTGCCGAAAAGTTATGAGAACTTAAAGTGATGTAACCTTCATCCTCATGCGGATTAAAATTTGGAATATACCGCGAGTTCAGTTTTTCTAGTGTTTCCGCATCAATCTTATTTTCTCTTACCGCATTTAATATCCCAATAAAAAAATCATCAGACTGGCGGTAGATGTGTTTGAGCTCAATGTTGATGGGGAATGTTTGCTTTAAAGCGTTGCTGTTAAAAAAGTAAATATTGCTGTAGTGGTTTCTCAGTAAAGCCCATTCATCGTCTTTAATCACAGGCGAAAGTTGGTGCAAATCGCCAATCATTAACAACTGTACGCCTCCAAAAGGTTTTGTTCTATCGCGGTAACGCTTTAAAACTTCATCTATACTGTCTAAAGTATCTGCCCGCACCATACTTATTTCATCGATAACCAATAAATCCAAACTTTTGATCAGGTTGATTTTCTCCCGATTCATTTTTCGGTTTTGGTTGGCTTTATCAGACTGACCTGGAACATAAGGTCCAAACGGCAGTTGAAAAAAAGAATGGATAGTACTTCCGCCAGCGTTAATTGCCGCAACACCCGTGGGTGCCACCACCACCATTCGCTTAGGGCAAGTTTTTTTAAGTTGATGCAAAAAAGTGGTTTTCCCAGTTCCGGCTTTTCCGGTTAAAAATATATTTCGGTCTGTAAACTGTACAAATTCGGAAGCTAATTCTAACTGAGGGTTTTTTGAAAGCATTCAATCTATTTTTAAACGTTAGGCGATGTGCAAATTTAAACTAATTTTTCTTTTAGGCGTTTTGCTTTTAACCATTCATTTGTAAAAGCTAGGGCAAGCAATCCGTATTCTACAATGGTTAAAAAAGTATTTTGTTGATACGGGACGTTTACGTAGGTATAATAGGTCAAACAAATAAGCACCGACCATAAAATGGCGAAACGCCAATTTACAAACGGTGTAAAACAAACTAAAATAATGATGTACCAAGGATGAACTACAGCATTGAAAAGGTAGTAAACAATCATAAACCAGAAGCTGCCTTCAACAATATTTGTTGATTTTTTGTAGCCGATTATAAACCCACTAAAGGTGCAGATGAATAAAATAGCACTTACATAGGCGATGGGATTATAACCGAGCAAGCCCCAACCAACAGATTTTAATAATTGGAAAACACTTCCGTTAAATTCGAAATTACCATAATAGAGTTGTAAACTACTCAAAAAATGCTGAGCTAAAGTAAGGTTATGGATAAAGGGCAAAAACAGCATCAATATGGTAAACCCTACAATTACACCCGAATAAATTGCTTTTTTTAAACCGATGTGTTTGATGAAAAGCGGTAAAAACAACAGGGGCAAAAGTTTAGCGCAGACTGCAAATCCTAACATCACGGAAGCTAAAATCCATTTATTTTTTAGGAGAGACCAAAAAGAAAGCAAAGTGAAAAATATCATTACCGCTTCAAAATGGAGATTGCCGGTAAGTTCTATAATGACTAAGGGATTTAAGGCGTATAAAAAAACCAAACTTTCTTTCTTTTTGAAATGATGGAGTAATTTTTTGATGAGATAAATATTTCCTAAATCAAAAAGAATGATGACTAAACGTAAAATTACTACGGAAGAAAGCAGATTTCCTTTCCCCGCTAAGGCAGTGAGCAAAAAAGCCAATTGATTAATGGGAGGGTAAACCGAATAATATTCGGGCGAATTCATTTTCTTGAGAAGCGAAACATCCACCCAATTGTAATTGAATGCCATTAACTCTTTTGGAGTAAAAGAAAAAGGATTGATGCCATGAAGAATTTGTGCACCATCCCAAAAAAAACGGTAAAAATCATCGCTTAGTAAAGGAAACGAAAACAATAAGGCAATTCTTAAAACTACTGCGCTACCGTAATTGAGTTTAATAAATTTATCATTATTGAATTCATTTATTAGGATAAAATAAGCGACAAAAGCCACGCCAATGGCTGTCCAGTAATGATAAATGTAGGTTCTATCCGGAATAAAATAGCCGATGAAAACTATCCCTAAAAGCATCACGCTTGATAGCAATAAAAGAATCGGGAAGGTTTTAAATCGTTTTTTAAAAAGCATAAGATTTGTAAGCGCTTAAATTTCGGATAAAATTTTGGTTTGGGGGAAGTTTTGTGAATGGTTGTAGAGGGGTTTTTGTTTTTTTAAGGAAAAAATTGTGAAGCACTCTTGAATGCCGAATAATGAAATAGACATAAAATGAGTTACGAGCTCTCCCGGAGGCAATGAACCGAGAGGATTGTGATGTTAATTCGTATCATTTACAAAAGGGCATTTACGCTCAATCTTTTTTCGTTGCTACTGATTATTTAAAAGCACTCAAGAATATGGCTATTTCCGGTTTTTTGAGTGGCCTATTTAATTGTGTTTTTTCTTAGATAAAAAGTTGCCAAATTTAAGCAAAGCGGAGGTGAAATCTAACATTCGGAAATCCATTGCCGAACTTTGCCGGATATTGCCGAGTATTTCCACATTTGGCCTATACTTCTTCGAGACCGCTTCGAGAAAACAGGGGTATTTCCCGAAGAAAGGTGGGAGATGGGTGGGAGAGGGTGGTTTTTTCTGATTGGTGTCTTTGGAATTATAATA
>DASSWV010000164.1:0-3845 GCA_035704545.1 Pelobium sp. | reverse complement strand
CAATACAGTTGATTTCCCAATCTTTTATCAGTTGAACGCATTCTTTTGGTTGCGCACAATAAGCCACCACATCGCCTGTGCAAATGATGTTTTTTTTGGCAATTTCATGGGCTAAAGCTATTTTTTTTATGGCCTCTAACGCTTGCAGATTGGAGTAAACTCCGCCAAAGACCAATATTTTGCCTTCTAGTGCGCCTAAGTTTTTTATGTTCTCCATTGTTTGTTAAGTATAGGAATAAAGAATAAAACAAAACAAAGAAGGCTTCCCCATAAATTTATGCCCAATAAATCGTTGTATTTGCCTTCGGTAAAAATCCAAAAACTGGGGACTAATTCTAAAGCAGTAATTAATCCCATTACTAAGCCAAAAATTACTGGTGCATAAAAAGAGAATTTGGGCATTTTACTGTTCCAAAAAAGAAAAACCGGAGCCAAACCAATGACCATTGTTCCGCTGATGGTTGTAGCCGATAAAATTTCTGGATTAAAAAATATGGGGAGGGTGCCTAAAATGGTTAAAACTACCATCGCTATTCGTCCTTTCCTGATTTTTAGCTTGCGGTTAGGGAAAATATCAATATTATATAGTTTAGAGAATGATGAAAATGCAGAGTCTAAAGTAGAGGCCGCCGATGTAACCATTATAAAGTTCATAATCAGCAGCATTACAGGGCCAAAATACTTAGCAACTTCCACGGTAGCCTGTCCGTTCATCCCTTTTGTTTGTGCAAAAATACCCACAATCCCAAACAGACTGATACAGAGAATCCCGATTACGGTTGCCCAAATAAATGACTTTAACGTTGTTTTTGGAGAAGTGATGAACCCTCTATCAGTTAAAACTGGATCGTGAAATGGATAGCTGAAACATTGTAATAAAGCAACCAAAACTAAGTTTCCGCCCGTAGCCATTGTCCATTCGCCAGAGTTGTAGATGGGCTTTAAATCACTTTTCATTTCCGGTAAAATATAGGCTAAAATGGAAGTCAGCAGAACGCCGAAAAGTGCCATTTGTACTACATCGGTTAAGATTGAGGTGCTCATTCCGCCTTTTAGCGCATAAGCTAAAGTGAGCAGGGTAAAAACAATAATAGACGCAAAATAAGGGGTTGAGCCGGCATTACCAAAGTAAGAACCAATAACCATGGTGTTTGACCAAACCTCGTTAAATAACCTAAATGCAATTAAAATGGAAAAGAGGTACAATGCCCCTTTTCCGTATTTAGAGCCGATAAAATGATGGATACTGTTAAATCCACCTTTTAATCTCATTTTATAAATTACCAAACCAGCTACCAAAAAAGACAAGTAATATGTAGCATAAGCCATTACACCTACCAAACCAAAACTTAAACCCAAATCAGCTACATTGGTGATTGATTTTGCGAAAATCCAGCTTATAACCAAACTACTGGTAAGCAACATGGCATTGGGTTGTTTATTGTCTTTGCTTCCGTAGAAAAAATCTCTGGTAGTTTTTGCAAATGGTGCCAAAGCAAATATTAAAACGCTTGATAGTAAAATAAACCCCCATTGCAGGTATGTTACGATATGATTTTCCATATTTAGTTATCCCACCAAACTTTAGTGTTGATGCTGTTGTTGTTTGTTGCCGCTGCTGCAGATATGTAATTTATTGGGTTAAGCGTTGATTCTTCTTGCGGGTAGGGCATCCTTACTGGGTATAAACCGTTGTTTCTGCTTGCTTGTACTGGTTTTAAATCGGGAAAACCTGTTCTACGATATTCAAACCAGCTTTCGTAGCCATTCAAATTATTTGGAATCCATTTTTGGGTAAGTATTAGTTTTAACGCATTGGGCGAAAGCGGATTAAATAAGGTTGGTGCTGTTGTTAAATAGTTTGCCGGCATGGCCAAATTCCAATAAGCAAAACCTTGGGTTACGGCTAAATCATACAATGCTTTTGCCGAGGCGATAATAAAACCTTTGTGAGCTGCTTCTGCCAAAAAGAAATTGGTTTCCCAGGCGGTCATGTAATTGAACTTTAAATTAGCACCGTTTTCTCTGAAAATTGTGCCGGTTAAACTGTAATCAGAAACTGTTACCGGGTTTTTTGTTGCATCGGGGCCGTTGGTTAAACCTACAAAGAGTGCCGAATTATTAGCTGTTGGACGATAGAATAATGAAATTCGAGGATCGTTATTGTTTTTTAAAATTTCTTCTGCGGTTTTGGACATTACATATAAGCTGAAATCGCCAATGCGGGTGGTAGTAATTCTGAAATTGTTTGGCGCTGTTGCCGAAAACTGAAAAACCGCATTATTTGCATTTGTGCCGATGTAGTTTCCATCGGTATAAATTGCCTGTAATTGCGTTTCCACATTTACTTTTCCAGATATACGCATCAGGTATTTGATGCGCAGTGAGTTTGCAAATTTAATCCAATTTTGGAGGTTGCCATTGTAAAGAATATCGCCTTCTAATTTTATAGTGCCTTTGTACGCCGTCATGGTGGTAACTGCATTTTCTAGATTTTTTAAGATACCATCCGCACCTTGGTAAATATCTTCCTGCTTGTCGTATTTGGGGGTAAAAATCTGGGATTTTCCTTTTAGTGCTTCGCTGTAGGGCACATCTCCGTATAAATCTGTTAAAGTGGCAGTCATGTAAGCTTTCATTACCAAAGCCGGACCTTTATAAACTGCGTAAGATGGGTTGGCGATTGATTTCTGTAAAATTATCTCGTTGTCTCGGAGGTTTTTATAGATAAACGGCCAGGGGTTTCCGGCGTATAGGGGTTCTGCTAAGGCATGGCGATCGAAGTTATTGAAATCTATCATGGTAAAATACTGGCCTAATAAATTTCCTGCGTCAAAAGCTTCGAAAGACATTTGCTCGCCGTAATCAAACAGCACTTTTCTAAATAAAAGCGATGGTTGCGCATCTATCGGCGAGTTTGGATTGGTGTTGATCTCGCTTAAATCTTTAGTGCAAGAGGCCAAGCCTAGTGTTGCAATGAGTAAAATTATATATCGTTTCATCTTTCGGCAGTTTAAAAATTAACACCTAAACTCAAACCAAAACTTCTTGCACTCGGATAACTCATGTCTTCTGTTCCGTTTAAAAACTTATTTCCCTGTAAAGCCAATTGTTCAGGGTCGAAATGAGGTATTTCTGACAGTGCAAACACATTGCTGCCCACAAATGATAGCTTAAGGTTTTGTACATCTTTAAGAAAAGTTTTGGACAGAGCAACTTTATTGAAAGTATAACCAATGTTGAATTGGCGAAGTTTAACATACGAATTATTGTAGGTGTTGTTTTCTTCGTGGTTACGATCGTAAAACTGGCGGTAATAACTTTCTGCTGGTATTTTTTTAGTGTTTTGTGTAAAAATCGGGTTTGCGGTTGTGCCGGTATTTACTACCGCATCAAATGCCAAGCCATCGGTAGGGCGGTTTTCGGTTTCTTTCAACTGGCCAGCAACTCCTGCCAAGGCTAATGTTCTCGAAACTAAAATTCCTCCTTGTCGCCAATCCAGTAAAAAGCCGAAATCAAATTGCTTGTACCTAAAGGAGTTGTTAAAACCCAGCATAAAATCAGGGTTATAATTACCCAATTTTCTGAGGCTGTTATCAGCAATTAAATTTCCGCCATCATCAACAATAAATTGACCATCATTGTTTTTAAGATAGCCAGTTCCCCACAAGTCGCCCACTTTGCCACCTTCTGTAGCGATGTAGTAAACCGTTTGGTTAGGGCTGTCATAAACTCGGGCAAAAGCCAAAGTCAGCTGTTTTGCACCATCTGGTAAAGATTCCACAATGGCAGTGTTTCGGCTGAAATTAATAGAGGAATTCCATCTGAGATTCTTCCGTAAAACC
>DASSWV010000588.1:0-3728 GCA_035704545.1 Pelobium sp. | reverse complement strand
TGGGGCTACGTTGGTGGTGGTATTTTTAAAATGAAAAACAGCGGCCGCCAGAGTTTTGGAACAGATAAAAACATTTTAGGCACAGATTACGATGCTATCTATGCAACTTTGAGAGAGGACATTAAGCAGTTCAAACTGGATGTGCCAGATGGCAATTACGAACTTACCTTACATTTTGCAGAACTGCTATCAACGGAAGAAAAAGAGGCATTGGTTTATAACCTTGGCAATGCTTCAGAAAATGAGAAACTGACCGAAAGAGCTTTTGGTGTTTCTGTAAATGGTCACCGTGTGATTGAAAACTTGGGCACAAAAAACGACTTAGTGCCAGAAGTAGCTTATGCAACTAAAATACAAGTCAACGTAAAAAACGGAATGGGCATAGTTATCGACTTTGTGCCAATTAAAAGCAAACCCATCTTAAACGGTTTACAGCTCAGAAGAATTTATTAACCTCAGTTTCATTGTTACAAAGTATCTTTTAATAAATTTCACATACAATCAACTTAAATATTTAATAAACAAGCTATTAGCTTTAAAATTTGTGCATCTTGATTGTAGCTTTTATATAATCAAAAATTAGAGCAGACTTACAGGAGGTGCTTCCGCTGATGAAGTTACACTAACAGATATAGATCAAAAATTGCAGCATTGATTTCAGCTGAATATTTCGTCGATGGTGTTTAGTAGCTCATTTCCATTTTCACGGCGGTTAGCAGTCTATTTCCCTCCCGGCGGGCAATTCTCTTTCAAAAATTTGGTATAAGTTAGCGCCAAGTGTCTGCTGGTCCCTTCGCCTTCTCTAATGCTATGGCTACGGTTTGGATAGCTCATCATCTGGAACATTTTTCCGTGTTTGATGAGTTCGTTGATCATCTGTTCGGCATTATTGTAATGAACATTATCATCCCCAGTTCCGTGGATGAGCAATAGATTTCCTTCTAAATTCTTAGCGTGAGCCAAGGGCGAATTATCTACAAAATAATGGCGGTCTTCTGGCAGTAAACCCATATACCGTTCCTGATAAATGTTATCATAGTTTAACTGATTATCAACTGCGGCAATAGAAATTCCGGTGCTGTAAATTTCCGGATACTGCATCATCAGATTTAAAGTGGATGAACCTCCCCCACTCCAACCCCAAACAGCAATTCTTTCGCTATCTACAAAATCCCATTTCAAAATTTCTTTTGCTGCCAAAGCTTGGTCGCGGATGTTGATATCGCCAATGCGATGGTAGATTGACTTACGCCATTCTCTGCCTTTTGGAGCTGGTGCGCCACGGCCTTCTACGGATATATAGATGTAACCATCTTCTGCCATGTTGCCCGCATATAACCGATTAAAACCTGTCCCAAAACGATCAACCACGGTTTGACTTGCCGGTTCGCCATAAACGTAGAACACAACCGGATACTTTTTGGTAGCGTCAAAATTATTGGGCTTTACCATCCAGCCATCCATTTCAATTCCGTCGGAGGTTTTAACCTTAAAAAACTCGACTTTTGGAACAGCGTAATTGCTGGCATTTTCATCAACCTCGCCACCACTTAAACGTTTATGTGTTGGTAAAGCAACCACATCATTCAGCGGAAAAACCGTAGCGCTCGAATAGCTATGGAAAGCCAGTTTACCATTAGGAGAAATATCATATTCGTGGGTACCACTTTGGTTTATTGAAGTAACCCGAGTGGATTTCCCCCCTTTTAAGCTCACTTTATACAAATAGCTTTGGGTAGCGTTATCCGGAGAGGCCATAAAGTAAACCAACCCGTTTTTTTCATCTACCAGGGTGAGCTCTATCACATCAAAATTATCTTGAGTTAGCAAAGTTTGCTTTCCGTTTACCCCAATGGCGTAAATATGTCGCCAGCCGTCTTTCTCGCTCAGCCAAATAAATTTGTTCCCTTTATCAATCCAATTCCAGCCGGATGCCTCTTTTTTTGCATCAACCCAAGCTGTCTCTGTCTCTGTAAAAACTACCTTTGAAGATTTATCCGCAACGTTTAAGAGCATTATTTTGCTGACATTCTGCCTGCGATTTAATTGCTGAATAATCAATGCCTTTGAGCTATTTGCCCATTCCATCCGTGGGATATAATTTTGCACCGCATCTCCGGGTACATTCATCCATTCGGTTTTCGCTGTCTCAATATCTACCACCCCAACTTTACAAGCACTGGGATCTTCTCCTACAACTGGGTACTCCACCGGAATGGTAAATGGATACAATGAATCTGTATTGTTAATCATTAAATAGTTCTTGATTGTGCGGGCATCAATCTGCCAATAGGCGATAGCTTTACTGTCTGGCGACCATCTAAAACCATCTCTACAATCAAATTCTTCCTCGTAAACCCAATCAAAAGTTCCATTGATTAGGCGTAGCGTTCCATCAGTAGTTAAAGCCTTGGTTTCTCCGCTTACTAAATCCTCCATATAAATGTTATGCTCACTTACATAAGCTACTTTTGAAGCATCCGGAGAAAATTTGGCAAACATCAAAGACGATTCGGGTTTGCCTTTTCCAATCTGCTTTAAGCTTTTATTCTTAAAATCATAAACCCAAAAGTCTCCACGGGTATCATAACGCCAAACTTTTTTGGTATTGGTGCTTAGCAATACCTTTTGATTTCCGTTGGCAAAAGCGAAGCGCACTACATCTAAAGGTTTGCCATCATTTGTTATCAAGTCTTCCTTTGAGATTAAAACGGATGTTTTGGATGCATCCATCGCATTGCGTTCAACGATATTGCCGTTCTCCACTTCCATTATTTTATTGCCATCTAAAGACCAATAAGTTTCTTGTCCCCACTGTGCAAAAGCGCTGGAAAAGAAGAGAATTAATAAAAGAAGGAAAAAGAGCCTCACCCTAAATCCCTCTCCGAAGGAGAGGGACTTGCTTATGATGGGGTTTGTTTGGAGGATATTTTTGCCGGTTGTAATGTTAGCGTATTTTAACTTCATAAGTATTTGTTACTTTTTATAATATCTACGGTCAGCCTTTGGATTCCATTAATGATATATCTAATCTTTAACCTCTTTATTGGTATTGAACAACATTTTGATAATTGCCAAAACAATTGCAAAAATCATTGCGGAAAAGAAACCTTTAGTATTAAAACTATCCATCCACGAATCCACCAATAAAATCATCAATACACTAATGATAAAAGACATTAGTCCTAAAGTTAAGAAGTTGATTGGAAAAGTTAATATCCGCAAAATAAACCCGATGGTTGCATTTGCTAGGGCAAGTAAAATACCGACCAAAATTGCGCTTCCAAAGCCATCAACGGTTACACCCGGAATTAAAAAGGCGGCCAAAAGAACGGCAATGCCCATAATCAAAATTTCAATAATCAGTTTCATTTTTTAATTTTATACGTGTGAATTATTTGTATCCTTTGCAATTATCGGCATCGAATATGCATATATCAATTTGTTAGCCAACAAAATCTAGATTTTGTAGCGTTTTAACTCGTTGTTTATATCTGTTTATAAACTTATCAAAAAATCATCAAAATAAAAAAAATGGCATTATCAGATCCCTTAGCAGAACGTATGCGGCCCAATTCGCTGAAACAGTACACCGGACAACAGCATTTGGTGGGCGAGGGAGCTGTTTTACGAAAAGCCATTGAAAACAACCATATTCCATCGATGATTCTTTGGGGACCGCCCGGCGTTGGCAAAACAACGTTGGCTTTTATTATTTCGCAAAGTTT
>DASSWV010000567.1:0-2434 GCA_035704545.1 Pelobium sp. | reverse complement strand
CACACAGCCATCGTTATTGCTTAAAATGGCAATGGGTTTTTTTAATAAATCGGGCCTAAAAAGGCGTTCGCAAGAAGCGTAAAAATTATTGCCATCTGCCAAACCCCAAAGTAACTTGTTCATGGGTTCATCAAAATTAATTTTCCTACTCGGCCCAATAAGTTTTGTGTTTCATTTTGTTCCAGTTTAATGGGTGCAGTTTTGTTTTTTATAGAGTGTAACCAAACTTCTTTTGAGATAAGGCGGTATATTTTTAAGCACCATTGCCCGTTTTCCCAAAAAACAACTTTGCAACCTTCTTTTAAAGGCAAGGCCCTATCTATAATTACTAAATATTTTTGCTTGTCTATTTGTAGCCAAGCCTTAATGTGACTAGCCGGATTGGGAATTAGCAATTCATTTAAATCAATGTTAACAGCCAAATAATCTGCTGCAGGTGAAGGAAAGCCTGAAGTGCGGCCGTTTTCCGGATTTTTTGAAGCTTCCTGACTGTTTAAATTAAAGTTTTGCATCACCACAAAATTACTAATATTTTTAGTAATCTAATGAAGTTTTTTATTTAGTATCGAGATAGATTTAAAACAGAGAAATGTTAAAATAGCCTAAAATTGTAATTGTCAAAAGAATTTTAGGCATCTTTAAGATAAGATGATGTGGAGAACAAGTTATATACTGACTTTATTTTTGTTAGTTTTTTGTGCTGCTAATGCGCAGGATAAATTCATTGTTAAGGGCTTGGTGTTTGAGAAAGGGAGTACAAGCAGAATTGAAAATGTGAGCGTAAAGCTTAAAAACAGTGCGCTTTTTACCAAAACGGATGAGTGGGGAAATTTTGAGATCGAAGTGAGCATTGGCGATACACTTTTATTCAGCAAATTAAATTACGAGGAAGCGCAAAAAATCATCATCGCCAAGCAAAATTTGGTAATTTATTTAAGCAAGGCCATTGCTTTAAACGAGGTTGTGGTAAAAGAACAGAGTAAAAGTAAGCAACAGCAAGAGATTTTGGACGGCTACCGAAGCAAGGGTGTGTTTTTTAACGGCGATCCACCACTTTTAGCTTACCTTTTTGCACCACTTACTGCATTAAATGAGCTTATAGGGACTGATGCTAACAACGCCCGAAAGTTTGGAAACTATATTGAGCGTGAAAATGCACAATCGCTGGTTGATCGTCATTTTAATGAGATAGTTATCCGAAAAGCGATAGAAATCCCAGATTCTGAACTGGTAGAGTTCATGTATTTGTACCGCCCAAAACCGGAAGATGTGCTTTATTGGAACTATTACGATGATATGAATTATGCTAAAAAATCTTACGCAAAGTTTTTGGAAAGAAAGAAATTAAAATAAGCAACATCCTCTAAAAACACCCTGTTTGTATAGACTAAAAAGATGCTCACGAATATTTTACTTAATTAACTTTACCTCCAAATCTTTTTACCAAATCATCTACAATTTGAGCAGTTTGGTTGGGGAAGTCAATTTCTATTTTTTGTTCAGTGTTTACCCAGTTTTTTAAAATGGACACTAATTTGTCATCGATTTTTTTTACTACTGGCACCCCTAACTGTTCAGCAGCAATAGCATTGCAGGTTTGCTCAAACTGATTTTTCATGGGCATCAATAATAATTTTTTCCCCAAGTAAAGTGCCTCTGCCGGACTCTCGAATCCGCCACCGGTAAATAGACCAGCGCAGTTTTTCAAACTTTTTTTAAAGGCATCATTATCAATTTTTTGCACCCATACGTTCTGGTATTGAAAGCCACTAATTTTTTTTTTGCTAAAAACCTGCCACTGCACATCTGGTAATTGGTGTAAATATTTAACCAGCAATTTGTCATCTACCGCAGGTAAATAAACGGTATAATAGCCGTGGTTTTGGGGTATAAGGTTCCTGATTTCTTGCCGAATTACAGGTGGATAAATAAATTGATCGTAAGCTTTAAAGTGAAAGCCCACATGATGGGTTGTGGGTGCATAATATTTAAGAATCAGTTCTGCAAGCTTTCTTCGCCGAGGCGGGCGAGGCGTTAACGGAGAAGAAAAAGACGCTTGGTGACTTAAAGATACAATCGGGATGTTTCTTAATTTACAGGCCCAAGCGGTAATAGGTTCAAAATCGTTGATGATTAAATCATAGTTTTTTACCGGTAGCGTAAATATGTCTTCCCAAAGCTGGCGCATATTCATGTTTTTTAGCGTTTTCCAGTAATCTATGCCTCCTTTTTTTCCGAAAATGTAGCTAAAGCCGTGAAACTTGTATTTTAGCGCTTCTGTTAATGATACATCCGACTCTGAGCCACTAACCAGCAAATCTAGCTCGCCGTATTGTTTTAAAAGCGGAACTATTTCTCGGGCTCTGCTGATGTGACCATTTCCGGTGCCTTGTATGGCGTATAGTATTTTCATGATTTATAAAAACTAAGAAAC
>DASSWV010000517.1:0-2694 GCA_035704545.1 Pelobium sp. | reverse complement strand
CCTATGTAAGAAAAAGCACCAATATAAACGTCTTTTCCAATTTTGGCACTGGGATCGATAAAGCTAGGTTGCTCTATACCTACCTTATGCAATTTTATACTATTATATTTTTCAAGCAAAACAGAAAAACTGCTATACGCATTTTTTACACGTATGAGTGTAGCGGCTACAGGTTTTTCTAAAATAAAGTCCTCATTTACAATAACCACAGATGCTTTGGTAGTATATATAAACGATTCATATTTTGGATTTGCCAAAAAAGATAACGCTCCTTGTTCCGCCTCCTCTATTTTTGCCAACTGAAAAACCTTTACGTCACCATTCCCCTCAAGGCTACCGTTTATTAATAAGCAAATCTCTTTTGCGGTAAATTGCATGTTCCAAAATTAACTGATATTATTAAATGAACAAATTGTTATTTAAATAACAACTTATTCTACCTAAATTTAGTGTAACATAAAATATTTTTAGTTACTGTTTTTGATAACGCTTCTAAGTTTGCATTGTCAGATGCGGTGGCAATATCGTGTAAGCTACCATCTTTCATTAATATATTGATACTTCCATTGCCGGTTTTATAAGCCATATTGTTGATGCTGCTTTTAAAAACAAAGTAGCCAACGTGTTTTTTATCAATGCTTAAGCTTTCTTGTGCTTTTTCTTTTAGCTGATTAAATTTTTCTTGATCAATCTTAGTACTGCTAATCTCTACCTTGTATAAATTCCTGCTAATTAAATTTGTGCAAAGAGTTTTTAGGATAAAATCATGATGATGTTGCCATACTTTTACCGACGACATCACATCATGATCATCTAGTGATGAAAAATAATGAAGGTTTTCTTTGTTAAGCAAAAAGGTTTCTTCTTTAATATTGTTATAAAGAAAATGTTTTAAAGCCGGAGTTGCAAATAACGCTTCGTTATTTTGAGCTAGCTCTCTGGCTCGTTCTAATATTTTAACTAATAATTGTTCTGCCGCAATAACGGTTTTGTGCAAATAAACCTGCCAGTACATCAGCCTGCGGGCAATCAAAAACTTTTCTACCGAGTAAATTCCTTTTTCTTCAACAACCAAGTTTCCATCCTTAATATTAAGGAGTTTAATAATCCTGTCAGAGCTAACCATGCCTTCCGTTACGCCACTAAAAAAGCTGTCGCGGTTAAGGTAATCAAGCCGGTCTAAATCTAACTGGCCCGAAATCAATTGATGTAAAAAAACCTTATGGTACTGGTTATTAAATATTTGTAGCGCTAAATCAAGCTTACCGTTAAATTCTTCGTTTAGGCTATCCATTAATAAACGGCTAATGGTTTCATGCGGGATACCGTTTACCAAAGTATGCTCCAAGGCGTGTGAAAAGGGCCCGTGTCCAATATCATGCAATAATATAGCAATGCAGGCGGCTTCCTCTTCTTGCGGTGTAATTTCATGACCCCTGCTCTGTAAATGTTCAAGTGCTAGTTGCATTAAATGCATTGCACCAAGCGCATGGTGAAAACGGGTATGTAAAGCACCTGGGTAAACCAAGTGTGTCATCCCTAATTGTTTGATGTACCTTAACCGTTGGAAATAGGAATGCTCAATTAAATCGAAAATTAATGGGCTCTTTATGCTAATGAAACCGTAAACCGGATCATTAATTATTTTGTTCTTATTCAAGCGAAATCGATTATAAGGCACAAAAATTGTTAATTTTATTGGCCGGAGTAAATTCTCTGCAAATATTGAGATTTTCTCAAGATAATCATTTAAATAGATTTAAAATATATGCAATTAGCAAATATATTGTGGGCCGATGACGAGATTGACCTTTTAAAACCCCATATTCTTTTCCTTAATGAAAAAGGTTACCAAGTAAATACAGCAACAAATGGCAGAGATGCCTTAGAAATTTTTAAAACTAAAGATTTTGATATTGTTTTCTTAGATGAAAACATGCCCGGTTTAACTGGTTTAGAAACACTAACAGAGATAAAAACGGTAAATCCGGATGTGCCTGTAGTCATGATCACCAAAAGTGAAGAGGAGTACCTAATGGAGGATGCCATTGGCTTTAAGATTGATGATTATTTGATTAAGCCGGTAAACCCAAAGCAAATTCTTCTGACGCTTAAAAAGCTGATTGATAATAAACGCTTAGTTAGCGAAAAAACATCTACTGCTTATCAGCAAGACTTTAGAAACCTAGGAATGTTGCTTAATGAAAACTTGAGCTACCAAGAATGGGTTGATGTTTATAAAAAACTGGTTTTTTGGGAGCTGGAATTGGAGAAATTAGATGATGCCGGAATGCATGAGATTTTAACCATGCAAAAAGCAGAAGCAAATGCGCAGTTCTCTAAATTCATTGAGAAAAACTATTTGGAGTGGATTAAAAACCAAGACAAAGCACCGATGCTTTCGCACCAGCTTTTAAAGAAAAAGGTTTTCCCTAATTTGAGCGAGCAAGTTCCTACTTTCTTTATTTTGATTGATAACTTACGATACGATCAATGGAAAATCATCAACCCCATCATCACCGAATACTTTAGGTTAGAGGAGGAAGATACTTATTATAGCATTTTACCAACGGCAACCCAATACGCCCGGAATGCTATTTTTTCTGGAATGATGCCTTCTGATATGGAAAAGCGTTTTCCGGATTTATGGCAAAACGATGAGGATGAAGGCGGGAAAAATCTTTCTGAAGAAAA
>DASSWV010000416.1:0-3935 GCA_035704545.1 Pelobium sp. | reverse complement strand
GGCTTTTTATTATCAGGATTTTGGATTACTGCCTTTCCACCTAATGCTTTTTTCAGGGTTCTGTGTGTTAAATTTTTATTCTATTAAAACATCGGTTTAAAAAGTATTCTTAAGTATGAAGTTCTATCGAAATTAAACCGTCTCTTACTCCGTGAGCTTCACTAAAGTAACAATCCTATCACTTTTTCATATCAAAGCTACTGGATGCTTATCTTCACACCATTGTACAAAAAATATTTTATGAAACTATTAGGTCATTTCATTTTGCTTGGAATAGGGATATTAACTGCCGGTGTGCCGGTTTTTGGGCAAAACCAAACAGCGCCTAGCCAAAAAAAATTAATAGATGTTGCCAATATGGATTTATCCGTTAAACCAGGCGACGATTTTTATACTTATGCCAGCGGAACTTGGCTAAAAAACAATCCCATCCCTGCAAAAGAGGTAAGATGGGGAAGCTTCAATGTATTAAGAGATTTTAATATTAAGGCTGTAAAAAGCATTTTAGTTAGTGCTAAAAACAACAAAACAGTTAAACCCGGTTCAATTGAAAAACGTGTTGGCGATTTTTACGCTGCCGGAATGGACAGCCTAACTATTGAAAAATTGGGTTATACACCCATCGAGGCTGATTTGGCAAAAGTTGAGGCAATAAAAAACTTAGACGGAGTAATTAACGCTATAGCAACCATGCGCACAACAGGAATTGCCTCTCCCGTATTTGATTTCTACGTTTACTTAGACTCTAAAAACCCTGAAACAATGATTGCCTACCTGGGTCAGGGTGGTACAACTTTACCCGATAGAGATTATTATTTGAAAGACGATGAAAGATCTAAAAAAATAAGAACCGCTTATCATGATTTTATCGTAAAGCTTTTCACCCTCACGGGAAGCACTGCTGAGGTTGCTGAGCAAAATGCCAAAAACATCTTTTCAATTGAAAAGTCTTTTGCAGAAGCACAGATGAGCAGAGTGGAAATGCGTGACCCCTACAAAACTTATAATAAGTTTAGTTTAAGTGATTTGTCAAAAACCACTCCTTCATTAAGCTGGACAAACTTGTTGCAGAAAATGAAAGTAATTGGGGAAGATTCTATTCTGGTAGACAATCCTGCTTTTTTTGTAAAAGCAGATGAAATGTTAAATAACGTTTCTTTAGATAAATGGAAAGTCTATTTAAAGTGGAACATTTTAAAAAATGCCAGCAAAAATTTAAGTTCTCCTTTTGTGGATGCAGGCTTTGCATTTTCACAAGCTTTATCAGGGCAAAAAGTACAAACACCTAGGTGGCAAAGAATGTCGTCTTTAACAGATGAAAATATTGGCGAATTATTGGGCCAGCTTTACGTAGAAAAATACTTTAAGCCAGCGGCCAAAGCTAGAATGGAAGAACTGGTCAACAACCTTTCTAAAGCTTTTGAAATCCGTATCCAGAAACAAGATTGGATGAGTGATGCAACCAAACAAAAAGCTTTAGACAAACTGCATGCATTCACTCCTAAGATTGGTTACCCAGACAAATGGGAAAATTACGATGGTTTAGAAATTAACAGCGGCACTTATTTTAAAAATTTAAGAAACGCGGATGAGTGGGCTTACAATAAAATGGTCAGTCAGTTAGGGAAACCTATTGATAAAAGCAAATGGGAAATGACCCCGCCTACCGTTAACGCTTACTACAATCCATTAATGAATGAGATTGTTTTCCCAGCTGGAATACTTCAATTCCCGTTTTTTGACCCAAATGCTGATGATGCTGTAAATTATGGCGGAATAGGCGCTGTAATTGGACACGAGCTTTCTCATGGTTTTGACGACCAAGGGAGTAAATACGATAAGGACGGGACTTTACGTAATTGGTGGACAGATGATGACCTGAAGAACTTTAATGCAAGAACAGAAAAGCTTGTTGAACAGTTTAATGCTTACACCATATTAGACACCATCCATGTAAATGGGAAATTGACTTTAGGTGAAAACATTGGCGATTTAGGTGGCTTAAACGTTGCTTACGAAGCTTTTAAAATGACCGAGCAAGGCAAGTCTAACAAAAAGATTGATGGTTTTACACCAGACCAACGCTTCTTTTTAGCTTGGGCACAGGTATGGCGCATGAATATTTTGCCAGAAACTGCTGCTCAATTAATCATCGTTGACCCACATTCTCCTGGGCAATTTAGAACTATAGGTCCATTGGTTAATATGGATGCTTGGTATAAAGCGTTCGAGGTAAAAGAAGGCGATAAATTATACAAAGCACCTGCCGATAGGATAAGAATTTGGTAGTAAACAGAACCGAGGCATTCCCTCGGTTTTTTTGCTTCTAGCCTTATTTAACAACACCTGTCTTATTAAATTTTGACGATTGTTTTTATATTAGCCGAAATTATTGATGCTTTTCTGGTTTAAAAAAATCAGAAAATTCAGCTAAAAAAAGCGTCATTAAATAACATTTATTACATTTGCCCGTTAAAGCACCATGTCGAAAAAAATTGCAATATTTCTTTTTTTGTGTTTCCCACTTGCTGTTTTTTCACAAATAAAAAATCCGGATTTCAAAGAAATGCTCGATGATTTGTACGAGCATTCTGTGCCATTAATTTCGGTGGACTCTTTAAAACATCTTAAAAATGTTTATTTGTTAGATGCCCGTGAAAAAGAAGAATTTGAAGTTAGCCATTTAAAAAATGCCAAAAATGTGGGCTATATTTG
Source organism: Pelobium sp. (assembly GCA_035704545.1). GTDB lineage: Bacteria > Bacteroidota > Bacteroidia > Sphingobacteriales > Sphingobacteriaceae > Pseudopedobacter. The sequence goes on along the minus strand of DASSWV010000416.1, from coordinate 1,220 downwards.
GTTTGACATGCGAAGAGTATCTGAAATTCCTAAAAACGCAAAAGTAGTGGTTTACTGTTCTGTAGGCTACAGAAGCGAGAAAATTGCGGAGAAATTATTGAACAACGGATTTCAGCAAGTCTATAACTTGTACGGAGGTATTTTTGAATGGGTAAATCAACATCATCCTGTATACAAAACCAATGGAGTACAAACAGCAGAGGTCCACACCTATAATAAAAGTTGGGGAAAGTGGATTTCTCATGGTAACAAAATAAATTAACATTCAACCTACTCATAATGACTTCAGATAGTCAAACACTTACCGTTGTAACAACTGCAGACGGTTCAAGCACCATATTTCATCCCACTGTAAAAGAAAATTACCACAGCAAACACGGCGCATTGCAAGAAAGTAACCATGTGTTTTTAAACTCTGGCTTACGTTATTACCTGGCAGATAAGGGTCTTGAAAAAGTTTCTGTGTTAGAGGTAGGTTTTGGAACTGGTTTAAACTTTTTGCTTACGCAAGATTATTGTACGGCAAAAGAACTCAAACTAAACTATGTAGGACTAGAAGCTCATCCGCTTGATTTTGAACTTATTGAACAAACAGATTACATCAATTTAGTTTCACCAAATACATGGAACTCTTTTAAATCCAATTACAGTGAAGCTTTAACAAACACAGTAGCGCTCAGTAATTACTGCGATTTGTATATTGCTCATTTAGATGCTAAAATTTATCAGTCGGAAATATTGTTTGATGTAATTTATTTTGATGCATTTGCATCCTCTAACCAGCCAGAAATGTGGACAAAAGAGTTTATTACCCATATTCTTAGTTTTTTAAAACCGGGCGGCGTATTTGTTACTTATGCCATTACTGGCGATTTAAAACGAATTATGAAGTCTTTGGAAATGCAGATTGAAAAAGCTCCGGGGGCAGCTAGGAAAAGAGAAATGTTACGGGCAGTAAAGCCCAACAAATTCTAAGTAAAAAATTGCTTTTAACCCAAGTTGGCTAAAAGCAATTTTTATCATAACTATTTTTCTACAATAACTACAGAAGTTGGGCCAATTTTATTGGATTCCCATTTTTCTGTAATAGCACAGTGGCCCGTTACGCCACGTTGCAACAAACTAAAGCCTAAAACCAGTTCTGTGGTGGCAAGCATAGGGCTCGAAAACACATTGCCTAATCCTTTCAAAAAAATATAGCTCCCACTTGCCATTGAAAG
>DASSWV010000323.1:0-10868 GCA_035704545.1 Pelobium sp. | reverse complement strand
CACCATAGCTTCTGCTCTGGCATAACGCTCTGGTTGCCCTTGTGGCAATAGTGCATATTGAGAAATTTTTGCGGATACAAATAACATTGCCGAAGCATTTTTACACGCCGCTACACAAGCACCACAACCGATACATTCCGCAGAACTAAAAGCTTCATCGGCAACAACTTTAGAAATCGGGATTTCATTGGCATCTGGCACACCACCTGTACCTACAGAAACATAACCGCCAGCTTGCTGAATTCTGTCAAAAGACGAACGATCTGTAACCAAATCCTTCACTACCGGGAAAGAAGATGCTCTCCAAGGTTCAATCACGATGGTATCTTTATCAGAAAAACTACGCATATGCAGTTGACAAGTAGTAGTTGCTCTTTTTGGTCCGTGAGGCTCTCCATTGATGACCAGAGAACACATTCCACAAATCCCCTCTCTACAGTCGTGGTCAAAATGAATTGGATCATCTTTCTTCTTCACTAGACCTTCGTTCACTACGTCCAACATTTCCAAAAATGACATATCAGGAGAAATATCATCTGCCTTATAAGTCACAAACTTACCCGGTGTTGCGCTGTTTTTTTGACGCCATACTTTCAACGTCAGATTCATGTGTCCACTCATAATCTTGTTTAGATTTGAGACACGAGATTTGAGATTTGAGACCTTGCTGAATTCTAGCGTCTCATATCTTATATCTCATATCTTACTTATAACTTCTTTGTGTTAATTTAACGTTTTCAAAAACTAATTCTTCTTTATGAAGTACTTCCGGCATATTAATTCCTTTGAACTCCCAAGCCGCAACATAAGCGAACTCATCATCTTTTCTTAAAGCTTCGCCTTCTGGTGTTTGAGATTCTTCTCTGAAATGACCGCCGCAAGATTCATCGCGGTTAAGCGCATCATCAATCATCAACTCTCCCAATTCAATAAAATCGGCAACTCTACCGGCTTTCTCTAGTGATTGGTTAACTTCTTCATTTTCGCCGACAACAATCACATCTTTCCAAAAAGATGCTCTTAAATCTGAAATTAAACCTTTAGCTTTCTTCAAACCTTCCTCATGACGAGACATTCCGCAATATTCCCACATGATGTGGCCCAAATCCCGGTGATATTCGTCAACAGTTTTAGTTCCTTTAAGCGCTAATAATGTTTTGATTTTATCTTCAACCTCGGCTTTTGCTTTGGCAAACTCTGGACGGCTATCATCAATAGGAGCGGGACCAATTTTTGCTAAGTAATCTCCAACAGTGTATGGAATTACAAAATAGCCATCTGCTAAACCTTGCATTAGTGCCGAAGCACCTAATCGGTTTGCACCATGATCAGAGAAGTTTGCCTCACCTAAGCAATACAAACCTGGTAAGCTGGTCATTAAGTTATAATCAACCCAAAGTCCGCCCATTGTATAGTGAACAGCAGGGTATATTCTCATTGGAACTTCGTAGGGGTTTTCATCTGTAATCTGCTGATACATGTCAAACAAGTTTCCGTATTTTGCAGCAACCGCTGGTTGTCCTAATCTTTTGATTGAGTCCGCAAAGTCCAGGTAAACTGCTAAACCCGATTTACCTACGCCTCTGCCTTCATCACAAACCTGCTTGGCATTTCTCGAAGCAACATCACGTGGAACCAAGTTCCCAAATGATGGATATTTACGTTCTAAATAATAATCTCTGTCAGCTTCTTTAATATCACTCGCCTTTAATTCTCCTTTTTGTAGTTTTTGCGATAGTTCAACTGTTTTAGGAACCCAAACTCTGCCATCGTTACGCAAAGATTCGGACATTAAAGTTAGTTTAGATTGATGGTCACCAGTTACCGGGATACAAGTTGGGTGAATTTGCGTGTAGCAAGGGTTTGCAAAATAAGCCCCTTTTTTGTGTGCTCTCCATGCAGCGGTAACATTACTCCCCATCGCATTGGTAGAAAGGTAAAAAACGTTTCCGTAACCACCGGTGCATAGTAATACAGCGTGAGCGCTATGTGTATCAACGTTTCCGGTTATTAAATTACGGGTAACAATTCCTTGAGCTTTGCCATCTACCACTACTAGATCCAACATTTCTGAACGGTTGTACATTTTAACCTTTCCTAATTGGATTTGGCGGTTTAAAGCAGAATATGCTCCTAACAGCAATTGCTGGCCTGTTTGGCCTTTTGCGTAAAAAGTTCTTGAAACCTGTGCGCCACCAAAAGATCTGTTATCTAACAACCCACCATACTCACGAGCAAAGGGGACACCTTGTGCAACACATTGGTCAATAATGTTCACAGAAACTTCTGCCAAACGGTAAACATTGCTTTCTCTTGAGCGGTAATCGCCACCTTTGATAGTATCGTAAAATAAACGAAAAACAGAATCGCCATCGTTAGGATAATTTTTTGCGGCATTTATCCCACCCTGAGCAGCAATTGAGTGCGCTCTACGAGGACTATCCTGAAAACAGAACGCCTTTACATTGTAACCTAACTCTGCTAATGAGGCAGCGGCAGAAGCTCCGGCCAAACCGGTTCCTACAACAATAATATCATATTTACGCTTGTTGGCTGGGTTTACTAGTTTTAGATCGAACTTGTGTTTGTTCCATTTTTCGGCTAATGGGCCTTCCGGAATTTTAGCATCTAACTTCATCTTATTCTCTTTTATCTATAACCTGTTTAAAGGCTCAAAATTTTAACTTATTTTAAAAACACGTACAATGGCATTGCCGCAAACGCTGCGGGAATTAGAATCCCAAATACCCAAAAACCTAAAAACTTAATTGCCGGGAAGTATTTTCTATGGTTCCAGCCCAAAGTTTGAAAAGCACTTTGGAAACCATGGATCAAGTGGAAAGCCATTGCAACCATAGCTATAACGTAAAAAACAACTAGCCACCATTGTTGGAAAGAAAAATAAACTTCTTTATATAAATCTTCTGATTGTATAATCTGTACACCGTTATCAACGTAAGTTACGTAACCTTTAAACTCGGAAGCATTTAAAGCTCTACTGGTAGTTTCGCCTGTTTTTAAGTTTGTTTGATATTCGATGTAAGGAGTGTAACCTTGGTGGTATTTATACCAAAAATTACTCATATGCACCACAATGAAGATAAACAGGATGGTTCCTAAAATTCCCATATTTCTGGACGCCCATATGCTACCATCCTTTGGTTTAACTGCATAAGCTATTGGGCGGGCCGCTTGGTTTCTTCTGCTAATAATCAAGGCCCAAATTGCATGCACAATAATAGATAGATAAAGTAAATACGATACAATTTTTATTGGCGGAAAATGCGTCATAAAATGTGCATATTGATTAAATGCAAGTCCTTCGTCCGCTTTAAATATTTGAAAGTTGCCTATTAAATGCACAATTAAAAATGAACATAAAAATAGACCTGTCAAACTCATAATTAGCTTTCTTCCAAGTGTTGAAGAAAATGCCTTTGAAAAATTACTCATTTTTTTATTTTGTATTTAATAGATTTTACAGCGACAAAAGTATCCATTATATGACAATTTAATTGCAATTAGCTGTTATTAAACCAACGCTTTTAATTATTTAGAAACATTTTAAATAAAAAAGGAATTAAAGTTTGTTATTTATTACAAAAAGAATCCTCATCTTTTAGTTATAAACATAAAAAAGCCCTGATAGTTTGCACTATCGGGGCTTTGTATAAAAAATTAGCTTTTATTGTGCGGGGAAGGTTACTCTAAACCTACTTCCGTCTGGAATAAAGCCTTGTAAAGAAACCATTTCACTGTCCTGTTTTAGAGCAGCAATAACTTGATCATTGTTATTTACAGCTCGCCCGTTTACGGTAGTGATCACTGTTCCTTTTGGCATATCGTACATATCGAAAACTTTACCCGGAGAAACGCTTGTTACTACAACACCAGAACTCACTCCAAACTTTTTCTTTGCCGCATCTGTTAACGGAGAAAAGGTTGCGCCTAAACTATTTACTACTTCGGTTACTTCCTTATTACTATTGGCTAATTTATTTCCTTCGTCACCTTTTAATGTTAGTTTGAAATCTCTCAGCTTTCCATCACGTAAAACACCTAAGGTTAATTTATCGCCAGGACGCATTCTTCCAACCCTTTCTTGCAAACGAGCAGATGAGGTGATTTCCTGTCCGTCTAATCTTTTGATAATATCGCCTTTTTTGATTCCGGCTTTTTCCGCAGCTCCACCTTCTAGTGTTGAGTTTACATATAAACCATCTATTTCGTTAATTTTTAACGCTTTAGCTACATCCGCATTTAACTCCTGAAAAGTTACACCAATATAACCTCGCCTAACTTCTCCGTATTTCAAGAAATCATCCATTACTTTTTTGGCTAAGTTTACAGGTATTGCAAATCCATATCCTTCATAAGTTCCAGATCTTGAAGCAATTGCCGAGTTGATGCCAATAAGTTCGCCATTGGTGTTTACCAATGCGCCTCCACTGTTACCTCTATTGATTGCAGCATCCGTTTGTATAAATGATTCAATCGATGTATTTGCGGGCGGGTTTTCAGGATCGTACGTGTTTCGATCAATTTCTGGGGCTAAAATACCAATCTGGCGAGATTTAGCACTTACAATTCCGGCGGTAACCGTTGACTCTAGTGTTAATGGAAATCCAACTGCTAAAACCCACTCGCCCACTCTAACAGCATCCGAATCACCTAACTTTACAATTGGTAAATCAGTTGCATTAATCTTGATCAATGCTAAATCTGTGCTTTTATCCCTTCCAATTACTTTTGCTTCCAATACTCTTTTGTCCGATAAAATCACTTCTATTTTATCAGCACCTTCCACAACATGGTTATTTGTCATAATGTAACCGTCATCAGTTACAATTACACCAGACCCTTTACCCATTGGGGCCGGCCTGTTTTGTTGAGGAACACGTTGACCTCGTCTACCAAAAAAATCTTCAAACATATCTCCGAAAGGGTCGTATGCCACTTCGGACCTGGAGCGCTCGTAAGTAGTTCTAACATGTACAACACCTGGCGAAACCATAGCTGCTGCCCTAGTAAAATCTGTTGCACCTGTAGAAGAGGTGATTTCTAACGGATTGTTTGTAAAATAAACTTTTTGTCGTTCGGCTAAACTTAAGCCCGAAATATTATTAGGTTCTAATAACTTGTAGGCTCCAATAGCAACCGCCCCTCCAACAATTGCAGTCAATAAAGTAATTCCAACTTTCTTCATATTACGATTCATATTTTCTGGATTTGATATATATAATTATTGATAATCAAAAATAATACCATTAAGACGCATTTTGCAAGCCGTTGTTGCTTACTTTTCTGTTAAAAATTGTTAAACTTTTAAGTTTAAATTAATTCCATGTTGTTTTATCATCACAAAAATGTAAAGCAAACATTAGAAATTGTTTAAGCAATGTAATTTAATCATTTTTGTGCCATGCAAACACAAGAAATACCATTTTATAAATACCAAGGTGCTGGAAATGACTTTATTATGGTGGATAACCGTGAGTTGACTTACCAGCATAATAATCCTAAAAAACTTGCGCATTTATGCAACAGAAGATTTGGTGTTGGGGGCGATGGGATTATGTTTTTAGAACCTGCGGATGGGTTTGATTTTAGAATGGTTTATTATAATGCTGACGGAAACCCGAGCAGTATGTGCGGAAATGGAGGGCGGTGCATTGTGGCTTTTGCTAAATTTTTAGGTATTATTGATACAGAAACAACTTTTATTGCTGTTGATGGTCCGCATTATGCCAAAATTTCCGATTCGGGTGATTGGGTGAGTTTGCAGATGATTGATGTGATAAACATTGAAAGAGACGGAAATGATTTTGTGTTGGATACCGGCTCACCGCATTATGTAAAATTTGATGAGCATGTAGCCGATAAGGATGTTTTTAATGAAGGGAAAGCGATTAGATATAATCATACCTATAAAGAAAAAGGAATCAATATTAATTTTGTAGAAGCCAAAACTGATCATTTGTTTGTACGAACCTATGAACGCGGTGTGGAAGATGAAACTTTTGCCTGTGGAACTGGTGTTACAGCTGTTGCATTGGCAAATGCGTATGCTAACGGAAACACTGGGACTATTGAAACGCCTATAAAGGTTTTAGGGGGCGATTTAAATATTAGGTTTAACTACGATGGCAAAGCTTTTACTCAAATTTTTTTGGAAGGGCCAGCAAAACAGGTCTTTAAAGGAGCAGTATCATTTTAAGTTGATTGCGTTAACGATAGAAACGGATACCGGCCAAGTGGATAAGGCCTGCGCAGTATGAGTGTATAGCGTGTTAAAACGCCCAAATTTGTTACAGAGAATTGTGCTTTGTTCGGTTATTGATTAACTTTTGTTTTTACTCAGGTTGTTTCTGTAGCCTGAATACCAGCCGTAGTAAGCTTAACTATTCTTGATTTAAGTCGTCTTTAAAATTGAAAGTCCCGGAACCTTGTTTGATTTCGTAATAGGAAAAATCTTCGTTAGACCAAAAGCCAGGTCCGGTAATCAAATTGCCATCGGTGTTTATGGTGACCAACTTATTAGAATAAAACCGTTTTAGATTTTCGTCCCAAATTAATTCATCAGACTTAAAGGTTTTTCCTTCGGCGTTGGTGGCAACTACATTTTTTCTGAGTTCCACAATACGCTGGTTTTCTTTACGGATGGCATAATCGGAAGTAACTGTGCTGGTTTGCTTTAAATCCTTATCAAAGAATATGACTTTAATGCCTTTTGGCATCTCGTAATATGGCGTATTGGTTTTGTGGTGGTATAAAATAGGCGTTGTTAACTTCGCTTTTACATTTGCAGAATCACTATAGATGATTTCTGCGCCTTTTGTAATTTCTATATCTTCCTTCTGTTTTAACTCAATTTCTTTCACTTCGCTCAAATCGTTTCCGCCACAAGAAACCAAAATGAAGCAACCCAAAAGAAAGCCTTGATATAGAAGTTTAAGCTTCATGATAATTAATCGTATTTATATTTTTGGAACCATCTATCATTAATGGTAAAGCCAAGATGAAAATTAATGAAATTCTCTTTAATCAAATTATTGGTTAATGTTCCTCTAGAACCTATTTCTGTAGCGAAGTTGATTTTATAAAAAGCATTTCTTCCAGAAATTAAAGGGAAGCCTAATCCGAAGTTAATTGCTTTTACATCAATATCTTGCGATCCAATAGTTACGTAGCTTTTATCATAACTAAAACCTGCTCTGTAATCAATTAATTTTAGGTAATTAGTTACTGCGTTTACATTAGGCGTAATTTGCCCACCCACAGAAAAGCCCCAGCTATCGTTTAAGTTATCTGTTGACCCTGTTTTGTCAAAATCAGACCAATTAGCTAAACGTAGATCTGCGCCAATCAACCATTTATTCTGACGCTCGATACTGAATCCAAAGTTATGGTTTGCAGGAAGTGTTAAACTACCTTCAACTTCATCAACAAAAGAGGTAGAATCTACCCTGATTTCTGCTTCATCGCGTACGATATAACTAGTAATCAGTTGAGAGTAGGAAGTTTCTAGTCGGGTTTTAACGCCTCCGGTATAACCGATAGTTAATTTGGTGTTTTTATTTAATATTGCTACATATTGCGCTCCAAAGTCAAAATTTAAGCCCCCAATAGAGTTATTGTTTTCTGTTTTAGAATTAAGAAAGCCTACGTATTTTGGGAATTCTGCTGACTGGATTTCTTTTAAATTTCCGAAAATATAACTCATGTTAACCCCCAAGCTAAAGTTTTTGCCTAAACCAAATCCGTAACCTAAATAAGCTCTTGTTAAACCGCCTTCTCCTTTATAAATTTGATCAACAGAAAAGGTGTCAACTTTTGTATTGCTGTTTTTGAACTCATAACCTAAATTACTGTAAGGCAACAGCCCGAAACTTAGTGCAGATTTTTTTGAAACCGGCACCGCAATAGCCAAATGACTTAAAGACCCATTAAAACTTTTTTGTGATAGGCTACCCTTGTTTAAAGTTTGGGTGTACGCAGTAACTCCTATATCAAAAACTGTTAAACGTAAATTTGAGTAGGAAGCAGGATTAGAAATATTTAAATTTTGATAGGCGCCAACCGTACTAATTCCATAACCCAAATTACCCAATGCCCTTTGTTGAGGCAAGTAACTGCCTTTCAAGTTTCCGACTCCAAATTTAGAGTATGGCGAATTGATGGTTGATTGTGCCATTGCATTACAAGTTATTGCAAATAAAACTGTAAATGCAAGGAAATATTTTTTATTTAAGATCATGCTGATAGTTAACAACCGTGTTTAAGCCTATTAAAACTAAATTAGGCTCGTGTAAAATTAAGTTTGCAAATATGCTGTTTTTAAACTTTGTATCAAAAAACGTTGAATCGCCGCCACATAGTATCACTTTTCCGTTTTGATGTGTTTTTATAAAGTTTTTTATAAAGCCTTCGGCCTCGTAAATACTGCCATTTATCGCTCCGGAACTTATGGCTTCCGCACTGTTTTGTCCAATGGTTTTGTTAAAACTTGTATCGAAACTAAGCTGTGGCAATTTTGATGTGAAATGGTGCATTGCATCAAAACGCATTTTAATACCCGGTGAAATACTGCCACCAAAATATTCTTGATCGGCGTTTATAGCATCGTAAGTGATGCAAGTGCCCGCATCAATTACTAACACTGCCTGCCTTGGATACAAATAACTTGCACCAACTACAACGGCAAGCCTATCCAAACCCAAACTTTCTGGCGTTTGATATTTGTTTTTGATTGGGATTTTTGTGTGCGTATTAAATTTAATATAGTTGACCTGACTTGCTATAACATCTTCATCAATCTCAATCTTATTTTTTACAGATGATATAATGAGGTGCGTTACTTTTTGAGTTTTGATCAATTGACTAACAGATTCTGTTGTGAGTGCTGTTGTGGTATGGCTGTAAACCATATTGTCTGCATCAAAAACAGCAAGTTTTACAAAAGAGTTGCCAATATCAATAACCAGATTAGGCATTAACCATCCCTAAAATAGATTCGAATATCACTAAACCGTCCTGATTTCCTAAAATAGAATCTGCTGCTCTTTCTGGGTGAGGCATCATTCCGAAAACGTTTCTGTTAACGTTACATACACCCGCTATATTCTCTAAAGAACCATTAGGATTTGCCTCTGGACTGATGATTCCATTTTCATCACAGTACCTGAAAAGCACCTGATCATTGTCATTCAGTTTCTTAAGCTCATCTGCGCTAGCGTAAAAATTACCCTCACCATGTGCCAAAGGAATCTTTAAAACACTATCAGGAGATATTTTTGAAGTCAACAAGCTGTTTTGTGTGCTCGCTTTTAGGTGTATATTTTTGCAGATGAATTTTCTGCTTTCGTTGTGCAACAATCCACCTGGCAACAGGCCTGCTTCGGTTAAAATTTGAAAACCGTTGCAAATTCCCATTACATAGCCCCCATTATTGGCAAAAGAAATTACTTCTTGCATGATAGGCGAAAAACGGGCAATTGCGCCAGAACGTAGGTAATCGCCAAAAGAGAAACCTCCGGGTACGGCAATAAAATCTACGTTTTGCAGGTCATGGTCTTTATGCCACAAAGGCACCACTTCCTGACCTAATATTTTTTGAAACACGTATATAAGATCCTGATCGCAATTTGAACCGGGAAAAACAACAACTCCAACTTTCATTTTATATCAATTAGCTAAAAAATCATCACAGAAAATGCCGAAAGCATTCATTCGCTACAAAACTATCAAAATTTAACAGTTTAAGCAGTGCAGATCTGTTAAAAAAAGTTAAACGAAAACCCCTATACAAACTGGAAGTAAATGATAACAGCAATTGTGGCTAAAAATAGCGTTTCAAAAACCCATTTCTTTTTTGCGTTTACAAAATAATAGGAAAGCGACAAGCCAACTGGTACGGCGCACAGTAAAAAATGGTTGATTCTGAATCCTGGGCCTAAATAAAAAGTAAGAACTGCCATCAGAAAAATAAAAACTGCCAACAGGAAAGATTTACGCACTAAAACGTAGCTTCTGAAAAAGTTTTGATTAAGGTAATACATGCTTAATAAAACGCAAACAACTATTGGAAACAGTACCATATAATCTAACACTTGAATATTGATATAGATAGGCAGTTTTGCAGAAAGTGGTTTCCAGATCTCCACAAAATCAAGCAGTTTATTGTTCCAGTAATAATACACGCCCAGCACAAAAATCAGGGTTAAAAAGCCGATTAAAACACTTGCCCACTCTCGCCAGTAAAATGGTTTAAACAGCAGTAAGGCTACCCATAAAAGCATTAAAAACCCTACAAAAGGAAAGTAGAACAATGCCCCCAAGGCAACAACAAGCCCTAAATCAAACATAGCGGCTATAGAATTGCTGTTTTTGTATTCCACTAGTATCTTATTGAAGATAAAAAGCACCAGAAAATTACATAATAACGGCGGTGTAAAAGACAAAAAAGGTGTAAAAACACTACATACTATAATATAACAAGCTGCCGGCAGGAAGGTAGATTTACCTAATATATTATGTTTGTTTAAAATTCGATTAAAAATGATTGCCTGTGAAAACATGACAACAATTGCAATGGAGATGTTTGCTAAAGGCGATAAATAAGTATCTAAGTTGAAAGGAATTAATAACCTAGAAAAAAACTCGATAAACCCTGAATTTATTGCGGATGGTAGGTTAACAAACAGGCCTAAACGCAATACTAAGGTTAGTACGAAAAGGATAAAAAGATTGGTAGGTTTTAAGTTTCTGAGCTGATTTACCATGTTTTATTTACGGACACACAATAATAAGCATATTGAATGAGGTATGGATGGTTTGTTTGAATTTTGGGATATAAAGCCGTGGCAGTT
>DASSWV010000137.1:0-4752 GCA_035704545.1 Pelobium sp. | reverse complement strand
CTAAAGTTTGCTTACTACGCGGATTGTATATTTTAAATCCTTTAGCCAAACCTACATATAATAGGCCTGCCGAGTTTTCATAAATACTTTGAACTCTTTTGTTTTGATCAGGAATGGCAATCGGGACATTTAGTAAGCTGTTGCTCCCTGTATCCAGATACTTTAACCCGTGTCTGGTACCCACCAAAAGTTTCCCTGCTTTATCCTGTGTGATACAGTAAACCATGTACCTCGGTCTTTCCGCATCGTTGATACGGGTAAAATTTTCGGTTTTTGGGTTGTATAAATTTAAGCCGTCATCGGTACCTACCCATAACTTTCCATCTTTATCGATAAAAACAACGTTAACCCTATTATGGCTAATGGTGGTACTATCTCTTTCATTATGCGTAAAAACAGTAAAATTGTAGCCATTGAACTTATTTAAACCAGATAAAGTGCCTACCCAAATAATTCCTTTTTTATCTTGCGCTATAGAGTTTACTGTGTTTTGTGATAGTCCATCATCAATGGAGATATGCTTAAACTTTAAATCTTGGGCATAGGTATTTTTGAGAAGAAAAAATAATAATAAAATAAAACATTGTTTGGATTTTATCATTTAAAAAAATTGGCTACTTTCAAAAGGTACACCAAAGTAATAAAAAACAATAAGGCTTGAACATTTTTTTAAAAATATTCAAGCCTTACCGAAGTTAAAATTTATCTAATGCTTACTTTTTGCGAGGTTTTTCCATCTTTACTGAACAAGGTAACAACGTAAATGCCGGGTTGAAGATTTACCGGAATATTTACAGCTGTTTTGCCTTTTTCTAAAACTACATCCACCATGGCTGATTGTTGACCAGTTATAGTCACCACACTAATTTTTGCCGCACTAGCTACAGGTGAATTGACTACTACATTTAGCCCACTGTTATCAGCTGATTGACTTACAGACATTTTTAGGTTTTCTGCAAAACCATAGTTTACTGCTACTGTTTTTGAATTGCTTGCTTTACCATCAAAATCTACTTGATTTAATTGATAGTAATTAGCACCAAATTGCGGGGCTTTATCTGTAAAAGAATAATTGATTTTTGTGTTAGAATTTCCGTTGCCTGATACTCTTCCAATGCTCACAAAATCACTGCCATTACCAGAACGCAAAACATCAAAATACGAATTATTTTGCTCGCTTAGGGTAGTCCAATTTAACTCGATGTAATCTCCAGCTTTTTTTGCTCCAAAATTTACCAAATTAACCGGTAATGTGCCTGTACCTACTGCAGTACTACCTTCTGGAACAAAGGTTACACTTTTAAACAATGTATTAGCTGGGGCAGTAGCAAGTGTTGTGGTAGTAGAAGCTAAAATGGTGTTGGGTAAATCATTTGTTGCATTTGTAGTAAGGTAACTATCTGTAAATGTAATCAATTTAGAAGTTTCTGTACCGGTACCGTCATGTCCCCAAGTAGTTGCATAAACATCAACCAAAGTATTAGGGCCAACTACTCTGGTTTTGGTAGTTAAACTTTTTATGTTGCTAGTAGAAGCATCACTTAATTCGCCTGGGTAAGCCCCAAGACCAGTACCTCCATAATTAAGAAAATACCTTCTAATTGAATTTGATGCGTCATCTGCTACGTAAATTAGCGTTCTATTGCTTACCGTAACGATAGCTACCTGGTTAGCATTAATGTCTGTTGTGAAATTTACCGAAGTGGTAAATGTTGTAGAAGTTGTGGGTAGCGGTGTTGCGTAGGGAAGTTCCTTACTTGCAGTAGCTGAGGCTATATACAAACGACTTGGCTGTAAGGCGTTGCTCGCCCATGTTCTACCAATAGTTAAACTTTTAGAAGTTTCCTGACCAGTAGAAACTCTTGTACTGCTTGTAGCACCTAATGTAGTGTATTGAATTCCGTTTTGAGAGCCATTTGCCCAAATGTTTGTCCCATCAATTACTGCAGAGCGTGGAGAACCTAAGCCTGTTGTTGCATTGTTTGAAAGTGTAGTAGTGCTGTTGTAACTTCCATCTGCAGCTATTACGCCAACTACCAATCCGTTCCCAGTAGTAGGAACTGCGCCACCAACAGATTGGTTATATCCAAAAATGGTTAAATATTTACCATCTTGAGATAAAGTAGATATTCCTTCATCTACATAGTTTCCAGTTGCATTTTTCCCTAAGCCGGTAAGCTTGAAATTCCCTGCATTATCCGCTACAGGGATTGCTCTTGTTTTCACCAATACGCCTGCTGGGGTATACTCGTCAATAAAAACTGGAACAGTCTGGCTATTTGCCATAGCTGCAGTACCGTTTCCGTAACGATAAACTGCTAGGTTACCAGGCACAAATGACTGTGCCGACACATACAATGCGCCTAAAATAAAACCAAATGTTGAAAGTAATTTCTTTTTCATAATTAATTAATTAGTTAAAAGGTATATTTATTTGAATTGTTTTTCCGCTATTTAGGCCTTGAGGCAGATCTGTAGATTGTTCCCTATCGCCTATTTGCCAATTTGCTTTTGTCAGCTTTTGAGTAGGGTCTGCAATGGAAACAAGCCATCCACTCTTCGCTTTTTCTATCATATACAAACCAGGAGAAACAAACTTAAGAACGGGAAAATGTTTGGTTTGAACCGTGAGGGCTTCGTAAACGGCAAGCATTAAAATTTGACCATCCTTGGCAGCAACAACCTGAGCCTGCTTGCTGTTTTGTAAAACATCAAAATCCGGTATAAAATTTTCAAACTCTTCTAAACCCACACCCGGTACTAGTGCATACGCATAGCTTCCTGCTTGGTTTGAGGGGTGGTGATCAATATTTAATGTAAAAACTGGCTTGGTAATCGGCTCTTCGTTTTTGTAAACTATAGCAATATCTTCCCAGCTACCTGTTTGCTTCTTAGATGAAACTGAAATAGTTGATGGTTGTAGGTTTAGGTATCCAATTTTATTATGGTAAACCCATTTTATTGATTCGGATTGATGAACGGTATCTTCTACCGTTCTAATTTTTTTATCATAAACGTAAACCGGACCTGCTAATTTAGTTTGGTTAATGGTAGTTGTAACAGGTTGCTTTAAATTGGTGTTGATATTTGATCCTAAAGCAATCATTTTATCATTTAACCAGAAAGTAGCTTTGTTACCGCTTAAAGAATCGCGGTTTAGTTGAAATGCAGTTATTCCGTTTGGGCCACTTACCACTCCTCCGGTAAAATCTCCTTTATTTTTGTAACCGTAATAATCTAAAACTTTTAGTGGTTCCGATGTCTGAAAATTAGTTACACCCGGCAACTTTTTCCAATTGAGGTATGGGAAAATCCCTTCGTACTCGTCGCCATCAACTTGCACAAAGTAACTTCCATCGCCTATATGGTATCCTTTTAAGTTTTCCTGATTGATAGACTCAGTTGCTTGCACCCTATCTGACGACATTTTAAGCGTCGCGAACCAATCTGGCGACCGATGCACAGTCATATCAGAACGCCAGAAATGCTTTGTTCCGTTTAGTTGGGGCTTATACGGCGGAATGTAATTTCTGGATATGTAAGCCTTGTACTGATTTGTATATGCGGGGTCAACAAAAGTCATATCAAGCATTGAATAGGCTACTGCCAGTGCTTTACTTCTGGCTATGTCTTTAAAAAACTGGCGACCAAAAGAGTTGATATCTAAATATCCTTTCCAAGTAATCCAATTGAAACCGTTCAGCATTAGATCCCGTAAAATCACTAAACGCTCATTATCTATCTGTAAAGGTGTATCAGCAAAAGATCTTGCCCAAAAACTTAAGGTGTTCACAAACGACAATCCGTAATTACCAAACTGTTGTTGAGCTCCATGCTGATGAAAACTATAATCGACTTGAATTCCTTCCCCACCAGATATTTTAAGCTCAGAAAAGATGGTGTCTCTGGCTAATTTAGCTAAGCTTTCATCTTTCAGTAAAATGGCTTTAAATAATACGTTTCCTGCAAGCCAAACTTTGTTTTGTCCGGTCATTTTAATGGTAGATTTATTTAAAACTGCCACTGCCTGCTTAATTTGTTCAGGTGAAAGTTCGTTCTGAAGCATAATAAAAACGGGTCCCAAAGTTTTGGGTATGCCAATCTCATTATACCACCAATTGTTGCTCACTAAACCGGCATCAAACCAAAATTGAAGCGAGCGATGCAAAACATTTTTTATCTGTTTGCGCTGATAAAACGCTGAACCGGGGTTGGTGTACAGCGTAGTTAATAATAAAATGCGTTCTGTATGGTCTTTAGGTCCCCATCCCGATTTTTTTGGGTCATTATAAACCACATCATTCCACTTACCTGTGGCCAAATCAAAGGTGGCTAACAGTCTGCTTACTTCTGTCTCGGTAGGTTTGTTTTTTTGATACACTTCCTTTGTAACCATATCCACAGCAAGCGGATCTTGCTTAAGCTTTGCGATTATGGTATCCAGGGCATGGTAGCCCGAACCTTGCTGATGGTAATATTGACTTATGTTTTTTGAGAGCCTGGTAAATAATTCTTGACTAAAACCTTCAGCAGAAAAGCATATCAAAAAAATGAACAGTAGAAACCTCATATCTTGTAATTAATTTTGTAAACCAATTTTAAAATCTTTCTGACTTCTTAAAAGTGCTTCCAGATAGTAGTAATCAGCGTAAATTATGGGTACATCAATCTCACTTTTATGTGGAAGATGCCCTGTGCTGTGATCTAAAATAAATCCTTTATTCGCTCCTTTATCAGATTTATAGTATTTGC
>DASSWV010000129.1:0-4180 GCA_035704545.1 Pelobium sp. | reverse complement strand
ATTTCTTTTAATGCGGTTTGTGGGAATCTATAATAGCCACTCTTCTTTGTTATAATTCTTACTTCTTTTTCACTTTTCCAATGAGTAGATTTTCGGGTTAGGAGTTTTGATAATAGATTGGCTGGAATACTATCATAATTTATCGGTTTAAGTTTGTCGGTATAAGATACATGTGTTATTTTACTGAACACTTTTTGTAACTCACTGGTATCAAACTTTAATAATAACCCTTTGTGATTATCAGCATAATGTGACCACATAATTAAGTTGTCTTCAACTGTAGAAAAACAACAAACACCTACAAGTTTCCTTAATTCTTCAAGTTTATTGCTGAACACAAGTGGCTTAACGAAATTTCCCTGATTGGTTTTGTAAACTTCTTCGGTCATTTCAAAACCTTCACTTCTTTTATAAGATTCAAGTACAAAATCAACTGGCAAATGAGAATCATAAGGATCGTTAAACTCAAATGGAGAAGAAAACCACAATTCACCTCTGATTAATAATTCAAAAAGATATTTATTTATCGAAGTGTATTTAAAAATAAACTGGGGTAAACTCTTTTTCATTTTCAGAATTGAACAAATTTGATTTTAATCAATGTTAGGTTTAATTCTCAGACGCTCTGAGTAGAATCAAATAAATTCCACTTTAATATTGCGTAATCTTGAGTCAAGATAGTTCATTAAATCTTTAAATTTATCAAAAAATTCAGACTTACTAAGTTTTTAAAAACCTTAAGTATTCAATTTAACTCAACAAAAAAGCAAGAATTTCTCAACTCTTGCTTTCCACAACACAAGCTCTCAAATCTCATGTCTAATATCTCAAATCTCAAAAACCTACTGCATCAAAAACTTAAAGTTCTGTATGTTTTTTAACGAAATTCCTGTGCCTCTAACAACTGCTCTCAATGGATCGTCTGCAATGTGAACTGGCAATTTGGTTTTAGAAGCCACTCGTTTATCTAAACCTCGCAACAATGCACCACCGCCGGTTAAGTAAATGCCAGTTTGGTAAATATCGGCAGAAAGTTCTGGTGGAGTAATCTCTAGAGCTTTCAAAATAGCTTCCTCAATTTTAGAGATAGATTTATCTAGGCAATGTGCAATTTCTGTGTAAGAAACGGTAATCTGCTTCGGCACACCGGTCATCAAATCCCGACCTTGAACAGCGAAATCACTCGGTGCATCCTGTAACTCCGGTAGGGCAGAACCTACTTCAATTTTAATTCTTTCTGCAGTACGTTCGCCAATCATAATGTTATGTTGGCGTCGGATGTAATTCACAATATCAGAATCGAAATTATCTCCGGCCACACGGATTGATTGATCGCAAACAATACCAGACAAAGCTATAACTGCAATTTCTGTAGTTCCACCACCTATATCAATAATCATGTTTCCCATTGGTTCTTCCACATCAATACCAATACCTACGGCAGCAGCCATTGGCTCATGAATTAAATAAACCTCTTTTGCACCAGCAATCTCGGCAGAATCCCGAACAGCTCTTTTTTCTACCTCGGTAATACCAGAAGGGATGCAGATCACCATCCGTAAAGAAGGGAAAAACCAGCCTTTGCCGTTGTTGATCATTTTTATCATCCCACGAATCATGTGTTCCGCTGCGTTGAAATCGGCTATTACACCATCTTTTAACGGGCGAACAGTTTTGATGTTCTCGTGGGTTTTACCCTCCATTTGCATGGCTTGCCTGCCAATTGCGATCACTTTATTGGTGGTACGGTCAAAGGCAACAATAGATGGTTCATCTACCACAACTTTGTCGTTATGGATAATTAAGGTGTTGGCAGTACCTAAATCTATTGCTATTTCTTGTGTAAACCAGTTGAATAAACCCATTGATGTTTTCTTGCGGTTTTTTTAAATGTGTGTAAAAAAATATTGAGCGTCAATTTTTTTTAGCGAGGCTAAGTTAGTAATATTAATGTTTAAAATGACGAACTCCGGTAGTTACCATTGCAATTCCTTTTTGATTTGCCATATCAATAGAATCTTGGTCTTTAATAGATCCGCCCGGTTGCAAAACGGCAGTTATTCCTGCTTCCGAAGCCAGCTCTACACAGTCTGGGAAAGGGAAAAATGCATCCGAAGCCATAACTGCTCCTTTTAAATCGAAACCAAAACTTTCGGCTTTTATTACCGCTTGTCTTAATGAATCAACTCGTGATGTTTGCCCAACGCCACTTGCTATCAAAGTATTTTCTTTTGCAAAAACAATTGTATTTGATTTGGTGTGTTTGACTACTTTATTAGCGAAGTGTAAATCTTTCAGCTCTTGTTCGGTCGGTTGTTTTTCGGTAACAGATTTCATCAGATCAGGACCTTCAACCGTATTGTCTTTATCCTGCTCAATAACTCCATTTAGCAAAGTTTTGAAAATTTTGCCCGGAAGTTCAACTTCCTTTCTTTTTAAAATGATACGGTTCTTTTTAGAGGTAATTACTTTTTCCGCTTCCGCTGAGTAAGAAGGCGCAATTAAAACCTCAAAAAATAATTTATTGATTTCGGTGGCTGTAGCTTCGTCAACTTCACCGTTGCAAATTAAAACGCCACCAAAAGCAGAAACTGGGTCGCAAGCTAAAGCATCGTTCCAAGCATCAAATAATTGTGGGCGACTAGCGATTCCACAAGCGTTAGTATGTTTTAAAATAGCAAAAGTTGGTTCGGTAAATTCATCAATCAAGGCAACTGCCGCATCAACATCCACCAAATTATTGTATGATAATTCTTTACCGTTCAGCTTCTCAAACATGGCATCTAAATCGCCATAGAAATAACCTTTTTGATGTGGATTTTCGCCATAACGTAAAACAGAAGATTTTTGCTCGCTTTGTTTAAACAACGTAAGCGCATCATCGCCTTGGTTAAACCAGTTAAAAATTGCGGTATCATAATGCGAAGAAACATTGAAAGCGTTACGGGCAAATGCTTTACGTTGCGCTAAAGTTGTTTCTCCTTTTTGTGTTTCTAATAAAGTGTTTAGTTCTGCATAATCATCTTTTGAGGCAATGATGATCACATCGTTATGATTTTTAGCAGCTGCTCTAATTAAAGAAATACCGCCAATGTCTATTTTTTCGATGATATCCTGTTCAGCTGCGCCTGATTTTACAGTTTCTTCAAACGGATATAAATCAACAATTACCAAATCAATTTCTGGAATTTCGTATTCTGCAATTTGAGCTTGGTCGCCTTCATGACCTCTACGGGTTAAAATACCGCCAAAAACTTTCGGATGCAAGGTTTTAACTCTTCCGCCTAAAATAGAAGGGTAGGAGGTCAAATCTTCCACAGGAATTACAGGGACGCCTAAATCTGTAATAAACTTTTCTGTACCTCCAGTTGAATAAATATTTACACCTAATTGCTTTAATTGATGGATGATAGGCTCCAAATTATCTTTATAATAAACAGAAATTAGGGCGTTTTTAATCTTTACTGGATGGCTCATGAAATGAATTTATTTAAAGGCGCAAAGATAGAAAAAAGGAATTATTTTTTAGGGAGATTTTGGATTAATATATGAATTTGGAGAACAGCGGATATATATAAGACCGGCAAAATTGAACCAAATACTAAACTATTTTATTAAGGATAGTATGTTTTTTGGATGTTTTATTTACATGATAGCGATCATCCGTTATCTATTTTCCTATCCATTTTTTAAACTCCTGTACTTTGTTTCTGCTTACTACAAAATTGTGAGTTCTTTCTCCGCTAGCTAACGTTAAAAGCAGTTGTCTGTTGCCATGCTTTTTAATACACGATATGGCGTTGATTTTTGCAAGTACATTTCTGTTTATTCTAAAAAACAAATGATTATCTAATTGGGATTGTAGTGAATTTAGTGTATAGTCAAGTATAAACCTACGACCGTCTGTAGTGTAAAGAAAAACAGCTTTATCTTCCGATAGAAAGAATGCAATTTCATCCAATATGAAGAAGAGCATTTTGTTCCCGATACTTACAAAAAATCGATCTTTAAAATGTTTTGTGCCAATTTCTGTAAAGATATTTTTTAGCACAAAAAATTTATTGAGTGCTTCTAGCAATTTTTTTTGAGTGAGTGGTTTAAGAAGATAAGCCACAGTGTTCAACTGAAAAGCTTTAAGCGCATGTTCTTTGGATTTTGCTGTTAAAATAACTGGACAATT
>DASSWV010000108.1:0-4868 GCA_035704545.1 Pelobium sp. | reverse complement strand
CATGATATCTGTGTTAAATATGGTAAAGATGATAAAGGAAGGGTGAATTATGAGCGAGGAGCAAATATTGGGGGCTTTGTTAAAATAGCCGATGCAATGCTGGCTCAAGGATTAGTGTAGCAACAGAGATTATGATCTTTTTTAGATCTAAATCACCCAAGTTGATTAAGCTTAGCTTGGGTGATTTTTTATACTAAGTGTGTGTAAGGTGTATTCGCCACACAAATTATTAATAATGGATACAAATACTTCAAATAATAAGAACAGTGGTAAGCAAAAGAAATGGTTTACATTTTCAAATGTTTTAACTCTGCTAATGTTGGCTTTTGTTTTAGCAATGTTAATCAACCCCAACGTAAAAGCTTTTGTGATACAGAATTTAATGAAAGTAGGGCTGTTTCAGCCAAGTGTTCCTTCGGGTAGGCAAGCTGAAGAGTTGCAGGATATAAAGAATATAGCGCCAGAAGGAATAACTTTTAGAGATAGCGAAGGAAAAACAATAAGTTTAGCTGAGCTAAGGGGCAAAGTTGTTTTTTTGAATTTTTGGGCTACTTGGTGCCCGCCCTGCATTGCAGAAATGCCTAGCATCAATAACTTAAAGCAAAATTACAAAACTAATGAAGAAATTGTTTTTTTGATGATAGACGCCGATGGAGATTTTCAGAAATCGTTAAGCTTTATGCGTAAGCACAATTATGATTTGCCAGTCTATAGCTCCATCACTCAAATTCCGGAAAGTATCTTTGGAAGTTCATTGCCAACTACCGTTATTTTAGACAAAGAAGGGCGACTTGTTTTTAAACATGAAGGCAGTGCGGATTATGAAAGCCCCAAAATTAAAAAATTTATAGACGGTCTACTTTCAAAATAACCACAAACTACCTAATCCACCTATTCTTCAACTTGAGGACTTTCCTTTCAAAATAAAAGAAAGAAAAGTAACTAAGAACAATACTAACGCTTATTATAATTGCAGACGTTGCTATTTTTGATGCGATGCTATGTGTAAAGCCGCTAAAAATGAAGCGTTCTAATGGTGGTTTAATAAAAACATACAATATCCAATGGTAAATGTATAATCCGTAAGAGATCTTTCCCACAAATATCAGAGGCTTTAAAATAAGCAAAGGCTTAAAAAAGTTGTTTTTAAAATCTGATATGCTAAAAATCAGTAATCCGCTAAAGAACAGCGCAAAAAAGGTTAAACCAATACCAGCAAAATAAGGGTTGCTAAAATGCATGTTTTGGGTCAGGATAAGAACACTAGCGATATAAACTAAAGAGATATAAAACAAAGCTAATGTCCATTTCTCTAAAAATACGCGGTTGTAACGGATGAAGTAAGCTAATAATGCGCCCATGGTTAAGCTATCCATTCTTGAAAAAGTACCCACATAATATCCAATATTGTTATGGGTAAAATAATAGTAACGAAATGCAATTCCCATGAAGACAAAGGCTACCAATAAAAACGGCATCAATTTGTTTCTGGTATACCTTATCACAAACGGAAAAATAAAGTAAAACTGCTCTTCAATGGCTAAAGACCAAAAATGGTTGAGCGTGTCTCGGCCATCGGGGAAAACACCATTTTTAATATATTGCCAATTTTGTAAATAAAACCAATATGTCCACGAAGTATATGTTACGGTGTTTACCTGAAAATATACTTTCGGGATAATAATAATTGCCAAAACCAGATAGTAAACTGGGAAAATCCTTAGTATCCGTTTAATCCAGAAATTAGAAAAATAATGTGGATTGTTTTTACTTTCGATTAGGGTGCCGGTAATAAGAAAACCAGATAACACAAAAAACAAATCTACACCGCACCAACCAAACATAAAATGAAAGGTGTGAAAAAGAATAACCAGCAAAATAGCTAATCCTCGTAGCCCATCAAGCGCTAAAATATGATTACCCGAACCATGATAATGGATAGTTAATTCTGGCAATAAAAGCTTTTTGCAACGATTTAACATTGAGGACGGCGTGGATTTTTACCCTTTTTTTGAAATATCTTGTTTCTTAAATACTTTTCTAGCAAAATGCTTATTTCTGATTTACAGATATTGTTAAAAAGCTAAATATAACATGATTAGTGTTTTGTGAAGAAAAAATAAGATAATATATTTCTTGAGAAAAAACAACATGTTTTCTAACGCTGTTTAATTAACAGCTATGAAAAACAAATTATTTTATCACGTAATAATTTGTGTCTGAAATCGTTTTTTTCATATTTATTAGTAGATTGCCTTTCCATTTTAAACTTAAAACAATTCATTCGCTATGTTCAAAACAAGCATTTTTACAGTGTTGATATCACACATGGGTATTTCCGTTAGTGCCCAAAATTCAGTTCCCCTATTTAACGGAAAAGATTTAACAGGCTGGAAACAGCTAAACGGTAAAGCCGATTACAAAGTAGTTAACGGAGAAATTGTTGGGATAACTAAATCGGGCGAACCCAATTCATTCTTGGCAACCGAAAAAGAGTACGGTGATTTTATATTAGAACTGGAGCTTTTTGTTGACCCCGCAATGAATTCTGGAGTGCAGTTCAGAAGTGAAAGCAAAGCTGATTATCGTGATGGAAAAGTCCACGGCTACCAAATGGAAATTGACCCTTCTGAAAGAGCTTGGAGCGGTGGAATTTATGATGAAGGTCGCCGAGGTTGGCTTTACAATCTAGAACTTAACCCTACAGCAAAAAGCGCTTTCAAAAATGGCGTGTGGAACAAATACCGTATTGAAGCTATCGGAAACACCATTCGCACATGGGTAAACGGAGTGCCTACTGCAAATGTGGTTGATGATTTAACGCCAAAAGGTTTTATTGCTTTACAAGTACATTCGATTGGCAAAAATGACAAACCGGGTAAAGAAATCAAATGGCGGAATATCAAAATCCAAACAAAAAACTTAAAGCCCAGTGCGCCAGATAATATTGCAGTGGTAAACTTAGTTCCAAATAACCTGTCTGTTCAAGAAAAACACAACGGCTATTCTTTACTGTTTGACGGTAAAAGCGTAGACCAATGGAGAGGTGCTTACAAAAAAGAATTTCCAAAAACAGGCTGGAAAATTGAGGATGGGGTTTTATCTGTTGCAAAAGCCGACGGTGGCGAATCTACAAACGGTGGAGACATTGTTACTAAAGATCAATACAGTGCTTTCGAATTTAAGTTCGATTTTAAGTTGACAGAAGGCGCAAATAGTGGTGTTAAGTACTTTGTGACCGAGTCTGAGGGAAACAAAGGTTCTGCAATTGGTCTTGAGTATCAGATTTTAGATGACAAAAGACATCCGGATGCTAAACTCGGGAAAAACGGAAACAGAACTTTAGGCTCACTATATGATTTAATTACCTCCAAAAAAATCCCTGCATCACAAAAGAAAATTGGAGAGTGGAATCAAGGAATCATCAGGGTTTACCCCGATAATAAAGTTGAATACTGGTTAAATGGATATAAAATTCTGGAATATACCAGAGGCTCAAAGGAGTTTTTAGATTTGGTTGCTGGTAGTAAATATAAAGACTGGGAAAATTTCGGGATGGCAGAAAAAGGCCATATTCTATTGCAGGATCACGGAGACAAAGTGTCGTTCCGTAGCTTAAAAATCAAAGAACTAAATTAATCACCTAATAACATGGAAAATACACGAAGAAAATTTATAAAGCAATCAGCAATTGCCGCCGCCGGAACTTATTTTGGCACAATGGGGCTTAGCGCTAAAAGTTACGGAAACATCATTGGTGCAAACGACAGAGTTAGGGTTGGCGTGGTAGGATATTCTGATAGGTTTAAATCTGCGTTGCTGCCAAGTTTTTTAAAAAGCAATAAAGAGTTGAATTTTGATATTGTTGGTGTTTCAGATATTTGGAATTACCGTAGAGACTTGGGCGTAAACCATGTTAAAGATTTAATCGGTCATGATGTTAAAGCTTGCAGAAACAACGATGAGCTTTATGCGATGAAAGATCTGGACGCGGTAATTGTTAGCACCGCGGACTTTCAACACGCTTTGCATACCATTGAAGCTGTAAACGCAGGTTGCGATGTGTATTGCGAAAAGCCTTTTGCCGAAACCATGTCTGATAACAGAGCCGCACTGAAAGCGGTAAAAGCATCCAAACAAATTGTCCAGATTGGATCACAAAGACGAAGCGGTAAAAATTACCACGCTGCTGCGGATTTTATCCAGCAAGGAAAATTTGGCGATATCACTATGGTAGAGTTAAGCTGGAATGTAAACCAGCCAGGCCGTTGGAGAAGACCAGATTTAGTGGCCAAAATAAAAGAGGAAGATACCGATTGGAAACGCTTTTTAATGAACCGCCCTTTTGAAGAGTGGGACCCAAGAAAATATTTAGAATATCGCTTATTTTGGCCGTATTCTTCTGGAATGCCAGGCCAATGGATGAGCCATCAAATTGACACTGTTCACTGGTTCACGGGTTTAAAGCACCCACGTAGCGTTGTTGCCAATGGCGGAATCTACAAGTGGAAAGATGGCCGCAGAAATTGGGATACTACAACAGCAGTTTTTGATTATGGACCACAGGATAATAAAGACAAAGGCTTTCAAGTAGTGTTTACATCTCGTATGCATAACGGAGATGAGAAGCCGGCCGAAATATACTACTCAAACGGTGGAGAACTTAACCTCATCACCAATACGGTTAGCCCAGAAGGCGGTTTAAGCGAAAGGCATGCTGCTGCAATGGGGATGCAACCAAATTTGCTTCCAAATGTTAAGCTTGCCGAATTGGTAAAAGTGGAGTCTTCTGCAGATGCAGGAGCTGATGATATGATGAGTAGCCATATGCGTAATTGGATGGAATGTATCAGAAGCAGAAAAGAAAC
>DASSWV010000055.1:0-5740 GCA_035704545.1 Pelobium sp. | reverse complement strand
CTTATTACAAAAAACAATTACTGCAAACTGTAAGTGATAGATTAGGTTATAAATTAAGTTTTTGACGTAAATCAGATGAAATTTCTTGGGTAATTGCCAAAATGTTGTCTAATTCATTAGTTGAGTTATTGATGATGCTATCACATTTGCCACGGTAAGGAAGCAGAAATTCGTTATATGACGGCATCACATGGTTCTCCCATTTGTACATTACATCCTGTTCAGAATAACCTCTTTCCACATAATCCCGCTTTAACCTCCGCTCTAAAGCTATTTCCGTTGCAGCATCAATAAACACACGATAATCAAAAATTGCATCTATCTTTTGGTAATGATAGATAAAAAGTCCCTCTAAAATTAAAATAGGAGCGGGTTTAATTTCTAAAAGCTTTGGTTTTAGGCTTGGATTGTTAAAAGTATATTCTTTTTTATACACTGTTTGATAGTCCAATAAACTGAAGACGTCTTTTTCAAACTGCTCAACTTCAATGCAACTCGGTAAATCAAAATTGTGTAGCTTGTTTTGTTCGGCGGTCATTTCGCCCTGTGGGATATAGTAATCGTCCTGAGAAACCAAGCAAACCTCATTAACAGAAAAGTGGTTCAAAAAAGCTTTTAAAAAAAATGTTTTCCCCGATCCGCTTCCGCCTGCAACACCAAGTACATAAGGTTTTTTATTGCTCATTAGGCAAGCCAAATGTAATGTTCACTAAAAATCTCTTATCCAAAACGCCAATTGCATCAGCACATGATTTTGTAACTACAATAATTACATCTTTAGTGGTTTCGTTTTCGGTAAAACGGCCAACAACTTTTGCAAAAACGCTTTTATTAGTCATTGGACTGGTAATTTTTATAATAGTTCCTACGGGTGCTTCTCTGTGTAAAGCATAACTTTTTGTTGCATCCAAGTTATTGTCATCAATCCAAACAGCTAAACCTTTATCGTTCATTGCTGTAATGCCGTATCTGTTCTTGGGTATTTCAATGGTGCTTTGCGAGTCGGTAGAATCTAAATATTTGATGCGATTCGGGCTTGAAGACCTGGTATCGGTTTTTTTTTCAACCACCACTGGTTTACCTGCGGCGTTTTTTTCAACGGTTGGGTTAATGCTGACTTCCTCGTTGCTGATAACTTTAAGGTTTTGTCCAACGCTTAGGCTGTTACTTTTGAGCGAATTTAGCAGTTTGAGGTCATCTACCCTCATATTGTATTGACTGGCAATTGCATAAAGTGTCTCGCCTGGTGAAACTTGGTGTATTTTCTCTTTCTTTTTTGAAGCTTCCGTTTTTGCGGGAGAAGAAAAAACCACAGATTTACTTACAAAGGCTTGGTTGGTAGGTATTTTTACAATTTCTCCGGGATGCAAAGTGGCATTCCCGTTGTAGTTCATAATTACCGAAGGACTTAGATTATACCTTCTGCCCAAAGCGTAATAAGTTTCTTTCGGCTCAATTTTATGTAAGATGACTTTTTTTCCACCCACATTTTCCACTCCGATAGAGTCAATTAAACCAACTGCAAAAATATTTGTAGAGGCTAACATAAACGCGAAAAAAAGAAGGGATTTGTAATTCATGAAATGATATTTATTCATTTTAAAAATTTTGCAATGATACGAAATAACTCACAATTTCAGTCTTGTTTTTGATATAAACCAACTTGTTTTGCCACACAAAGAACGTATCAAAACTAATCTTTTGTATTTGGTCGTTTAAAATTTCATCAATTAAAATTTCATCGTCCTTTTCAGCTTTGATATATTGATCGATTGCGTTGCCATTTTGCAGGTAATACGATGTGATCTTTAAACCATCATAAATTAATTGGTGGGTAGTATTTATAATATCTTCCGCTTCCATCATTTTAGGTAAAATGATTTTGTTGCTCAGTGGTATTGCTTGAGCTAGACTTTGTAAATCAATATCCATCATATCCTGTCCGTTCTTAGCGCTGATCATCCGATACTTTCGAGGCAATATCCTTGAATCAAAAACGATGATGCCATCGTTGCTAAAAAGCTGTGCACTTATACTGAAATTTTGCCACAATATTTTCTTATCAATTAGATCAAAAGCGACAATACCTTTTTGTACAGGTGAAAAATCTGACTCGTGGCCATTAAGGTAAAGCACCCCATCTTTAACAGTGTGAATGCTGAGTTCCCAATCGTCCTGAAATTTGAAATTATTTAAAAGACTGTGCTGGTTTTTAAAATCATAAGCATAGAAAGCAACCTTTTTATTTTTAGTTCTGCATTCCCAAACTATTATTTCATTATTTTCGTCTAAAATAATTTTCCAAATTATGCCTTCGCATTTGGTTGAGTATGCAAGCTTTAATGTATCTTTATTTGTATTCATTTTTCTCAAAACTAACAATTATGAAATTTATTAAGTGTTTGGCGGTGTTTTTTTTACTGAGCCATTATAGTATGCTGGCTACTGCACAAACAAAGGTTTATCAGCTTAATTTAAAAGAAGAGATCAACCCGGCTGCGTGGCGTTTTACGCAAAAAGCTTTTGCAGAGGCAGAAGCGAGCGGAGCAGAGGTGTTAATTATTGATATGAATACCTACGGAGGGATGTTAGATTACGCCGATTCCATCAGAACTAAAATATTGAACAGCAAATTAAAAACCATTGTTTATATAGATAATAATGCGGCATCTGCTGGCGCTTTAATTTCTATTGCTTGTGATAAAATTTATATGAGCAAAGGCGCTACCATTGGCGCCGCAAGCGTGGTTAATGGGCAAGGCGAGGTTTTACCAGAGAAATACCAGTCGTATATGCGTGGTTTAATGCGCACTACTGCCGAAAGTAAGGGGCGCAATCCTAAAATTGCGGAAGCATTTGTAGATCCCGATGTAGAGTTGGAAGGCATTACTTCAAAAGGAAAGGTGCTAACTTTAACTACCAAAGAAGCTATAGAAAACGGTTATTGCGACGGTGAAGCAAGTTCAATTGACGATGTTTTACAGCAAGAAAATATCACAAATTACAAAACATATGTTTATGTGCCCACCTTTACCGATACCATAATAGGGCTATTAACTAACCCAGCGGTAAGCAGTGTACTTATTTTATTGATGATAGGCGGGATTTATTTTGAGCTTCAGTCGCCGGGGATTGGTTTTGCATTGTTGGTTGCAATTGTGGCTGGTTTACTATTTTTTGCGCCATTATATTTAGAAGGTTTGGCAGAAAATTGGGAGATTTTACTTTTTCTTGCCGGAATTGCTTTATTAATATTAGAAATATTTGTGATCCCAGGTTTTGGAGTGTTTGGTATAGCGGGCATTATTTGTATGGTTGTTGGTTTAGCGATGAGTTTAGTTTTAAACGATTTCTTTGATTTAAGCGTGAGCGGAAGTGAACGAATTGTGCAATCTTTTTTAATTGTACTGGGCTCCATCATCGGTTCTATATTTCTATCGGTGGTATTTGGTGGTAATATTTTACGATCCAAAGCTTTTCAAAGGCTTGTGTTACAAGATGAACAGCAATCTGCACAAGGTTACCAAGTAACCAAACCTAATTTTGAATTATTGGGAAAATCAGGCTTTGCTAAAACTGACTTACGTCCATCCGGGAAAATTGAAATTGATGGCGAATGGTATCAAGCTATTTCAAACGATGGATATATAGAGAATGGAACAGATATTGTAGTATCTAAGATAGAAAACTATAACCTAATTGTTAAGAAGCTAAACGCTTAATTTCAAAAAGGTTTTAAAAAACTATAAATATTATGACAGTAAACAAAATAGGTTTAAAAGACAAAAGTGTAATTGAATTAGCTGACCATTTAAATATTCTGTTAGCTAACTATCAAATTCATTATCAAAAAGTTAGAGGGTTGCATTGGAACGTAAAAGGTCGTCATTTCTTTGATTTACACGTGAAGTTTGAAGAACTTTACAATAATGCACAAGCTACAATTGATGAGATTGCAGAGCGTATCCTTACCTTAGGGAAATCTCCGGTTTCCACTTATGCAGACTATATTGAGAAGTCTACCATTAAAGAGATCAAGACCGAAGGTTTGTCAGAAGAAAAAATGGTTGAAGCAATTTTGGGCGATTTTAAAGAGCTGATTGCTTTGGAACGTGAAGTGATTGAGAACGCAACAGAAAATGCAAATGATGAAGGAACTGCTGATATGATTATCGGCTTCTTGAGATTTAAAGAAAAAACCAGCTGGATGTTTAGAGCTTGGTCTGGTAAAAACTAACATCTGCTTATTACCTATGATAAAATAGGCTATCCTGAGAACGGGTAGCCTATTTTTTTATGCCAATTTTAATGCTGATACTCCGTAATTAAAGTGAGTTTTGTGTCTTTTTAGACGCAAATTACTTCTGATGCCATTTCAGCACAGTCTTGCCTGCCCAGTTTTCGGTTGTAATTATTATACTCCAATTGATAAAGTCGCTGCTTTAAACCACAACCATTAACCTCATCTAGTGCTTTATAACAATCTGTTTTTTAATTACATTTTTACTATCTCGGAATATATGCAAATAATAGATACCGTCAGGAATATCAAGTGTATTAATTACGATTCTACTATTGTCGCTTTTATTTTCCATATCCTTTAGCACTGTGCCCTTGTCATTAATTAGCTTAACCTGATAAATTTTTGACCCCACATCAGCATCTAGGTTTTTTTGGTTTAATAAAGTTTTCGGCTTAGTGCTTTCTGTTTGATAAGAGACCGTAAGTTCTGAACTTACCGGATTGGGGAAAATATTATATGAATATATCCCCCTATTACTTCCACGCTCAACACCTTCGAAATAAATCTCCTGTGGACTAGACTCTCCGCATTCCGAAATTCCTTTGACGGTTACCCTGTATGTTCCTGGCACAAAAAGCTCTACAACAACATGGCTCGAACTTCCAGTTATCGTCCCAGAGGGAAGGGGCAGTCCATTTTGGATATAGTAATCCTCATCTGGATAAGGGAACATTTCCCAATTATATCCAATTGCATAAGGATAAAGAGGATCTACGGTTACATGAACATCATCATCTGGTTCAATATAAAAGTCAGACAATCCTGAGGAGTTCCCAAAAACCGCGGAGTACCAGTATGGAATCCCTACATTAATATCTTTAGTTTTTACAACATTGCCACAAAGGTTGTTTATGCTTGCTGTAAGAATTATTTCTTGGTTACCCGGATTATTTATTGTTACGGAACTACCGGTATTTACACCTCCTGCAAAAGTAGTATTCCCTGTTGCAGACCAGGTAATATTGGCACCAAGAGGTGCATTTTCTAACTGATAAGACGCACTTCCATTACAGATATTGGTAGACCCCGAGATGGATATATTGTTTGTATTTGGAGAGCAGCTGCTTGAACAATTTAATGTATTTGAAATATTCTGCATTTCGTTAAATAGCCATTCAGCATTACGAGCTGTAAAGCGGGTGTGTCTCTCATTAAAATTACCCCCATTTCCAGTGGATGCTTCTTGTGCGATGAACGTTTCCGCCGAAGAAGGATTGTTAGGACACCAGCCATTTACATATTTACCCGTCAAGCTAGCATTGTCAAAATTCTCTACATCTAAAGCACTGGCAGTTGGGACAAAACAGAAATTGGCGAGTGTTGCTGTATTCAAATTTGCACCGTAATTGTACAGTAAAGGAAAACCTCCGCCTGTACTAGCACCAGACGCATCTAAAGAACCTATTGGAGATGTACCACCGGTAGCCCCGTCTATTG
>DASSWV010000051.1:0-8284 GCA_035704545.1 Pelobium sp. | reverse complement strand
TGAATTGTCTGAGGCAATGTCGCCAATCACCGGATTGGCCCAAAGCCATTGTAAAGGGGAATAACAGCCAATTACCATTTTTTGATAATCGTCAGCTGTTTTTAAATAATCGTCAGCTGTTATTTGGTAATCTTCTCTTGGACTGTAGTCCACAAATTTTTCGCAACCGGTAGCTAACAAAGAGACCACCAAGAAAGCAAGTATATTTTTATTTTTCATCTTTAGCTTATTAAAGTTTTATATCAAGACCTAATGAGAATGTTCTCGCTTGTGGGTAAGCTCCCCTGTCTATTCCAGATTCGAAGATACCTCCCGCAATTTCTGGATCGTAGCCAGAGTATTTAGTAAATGTATAAAGGTTTTTAACCTGTCCGTAAATCCTAATTCGG
This sequence comes from Pelobium sp., assembly GCA_035704545.1. Lineage (GTDB taxonomy): Bacteria > Bacteroidota > Bacteroidia > Sphingobacteriales > Sphingobacteriaceae > Pseudopedobacter. Next base: position 7,895 of record DASSWV010000051.1, on the reverse strand, counting down.
TTAATTACTTTACTGTTGATTAATGACTTTGGTAACGTATAACCCACTTGTAAATCTTTAATTTTTACAAATGTGCCGTCTTCAACATATCTATCTGATGCTCTAGTGTTTGTATTTGCATCGATAAAAGAATAGCGAGGATTGTTAGCATCATTGGTTGAGCCTTCGCCTGTCCACCTAGCTAAAACGCTCCGGAACTTATTGGTCATCGCTAAATTTCTTTCATAAGCTCGGTAAATATCGTTACCCACAGAGGCGTATAAAAAGGTATTGAAATCAAATCCTTTATAGCTTAAGTTTAGGTTGTAACCCATGGTAAAATCTGGAAATGGATCTCCAATTTTTGTTTTATCTTCATCGTTGATAATACCATCATCAGTAACATCCACAAATTTAATATCGCCCGGCTGTGCATTGCTTTGTGTTGGACTTGCACTAATCTCAGCCGCGTTTTGGAATAAACCATCGGTTTTAAACCCATAGAAATAGCCTGGTGAGTAGCCTTCTTCAAACCTCGTAACTGATTGGCCAGGGATACCATAGTTTCCGCCGGTAATCAATCCGTTGTTGGTTTCTGTAACCAAGTTTTTAGCCGTTGTAAAGGTTAAACTAGTTCCTAAGCGTAAGTTTTTAGTGATGTTATCGTTAAAACCAAAGTTAATATCAACTCCGCTTGTTTTGGTTGTGCCAATATTGGATGTAGGTGCGGCAGCCGTTCCTAAATATAAAGATAGCGAAGGCGTAAATAACAAACCGCTGATGTTTTTTTGGAAGTAATCCGCAGTTAAAGAAAACTTATTGTTGAAAAACTCTAAGTCAAAACCTGCGTTCAATTGCTTCTGCTTTTCCCAAGCTAAGGCATCGTTTCTAAAAGAGGCAATGGTTGCACCGATAGAAGTAGGCTCATTACCGAATGTGTAACCGGCATTTTGACCTAAGTTATAGGTATAAATGTCTGTGGATATTTTTTGATATTGTGGTGAAACATTTTCGTTTCCGGTAATACCATAACTTGCTCTAATTTTTAAGAAGTTAAAGAAATCCGAATTGTAAAAGCTTTCGCTTGAAACAATCCAACCTAGCGAGCCGGCATAAAAGTTAGCAAATTTATTGTCGGCACCAAATGCGTATGAGCCATCTCTTCTTGCAGAAAATGATGCTAAGTATTTTGATTTGTAATCATAATCGATTCTACTGAAATAAGAAAGGTTTCTTCTTTCGTACTGGAACGATCCAAGGCTGATGCCAGATAATGGCGCCGTACCAGTAGCGGATGAAATATCTGCAAAATCCCAAGAATTGAAGGGAACATCCTGTCTTGATCCGTTGATTGCATTTCCAGTAACTTTTGCAAGCGAGAAACCTAACACAACTGCAAAACTGTTGTCTTCATTAATTTTGAAGCTGTAGTTTCCGAATTGCTCAAAAGTGAAGTTGTAATAAGTGTTTTTATTTTCTGCTACACTATTATGAGAACCAGATTTAGCAGTTCCATCAGCATTCAAAGTAGAATTAATGTGTCCCGGGCCATAAAAAGAAAGCGGTGTAAAACCTTTTCCAGTAACATCTGTATTAGTGTATCCGTATCTAGCTGTAAGGCTAAAGTTTTCTAGGATATTATACTGCAACTCAAGTTTTCCGTATAGTTTGTTGGTGTTTGATTCATTGTAGGTGTCTTGTAGTTGTGTTAATGGATTAAATATCTCCGATTTTATATTCTGACTGAAAGAATATTGTCCGTAAGTGTTTGGAACGTTGTTGAAAATCGGAACCGTTGGGTCAAAATTTAAAGCGTTTGATATTACGCTATTGATAGAGTTTTCTGCTACACCACTACCTTTTATGTTCACAAAACTGGTATTAGCTGTAAACTTTAACTTAGGTGTAAAATTGAAAGTTAGGTTGGCGGTTCCGTTTGTTCTATCGAAAAAAGATTTATTTCCACCGCCTACAATTCCATCTTGCCCAAGGAAACCGGCAGATAGAAAGTAAGTCATTTTATCTGATCCCCCTCTGGCAGAAAGGTTATGAGACTGTATGTTTGCGTTTTCAAAAATTTGATCTTGCCAATTGGTACCTACACCCAATGTAGATAAGTTAGGGAAAATGATATTGCCTCCAGATGCCACACTGCCCTCATTAATGATGGCGCCATACTCAGAAGCGTTTAATACACCGATAGTGTTCGCAACTTGTTGTACACCAAAATTAGCACCATAGCTAAATTCTGTTTTCTGATTGATACTTCCCTTTTTTGTAGTAACAACTATGACTCCATTACCACCTTTAACGCCATAAATTGCTGTAGTTGCCGCATCTTTCAAAATATTGATCGATTGTATATCTATGGGATTAATAGAGTTCAAATCATCTAGCGTTTGGATTGCTCCATCTACAACCACAATTGGATCAGTACCGGTGTAAGAGGGAATACCCCTAATTAACACCGTGGGTTTAGCTCCAGGCGAACCCGGTGAAATCACAGTTACTCCGGATGCTCTACCTTGTATAGCGTCTTCGGCTCTTACGGGATTTAGTTTCTCAATATCAGATGCTTTAACTGTAGAAATTGCACCGGAAATCTTCGTGATTTTTTGCGTTCCGTAACCGATTACAACTACTTCATCCAAAGATTTTTGATCTGGCTTTAAGCTTACGTTAATATTACTTTTACCATTTACGGCAACTTCTTGCTCTAAATATCCTAAGTAAGAGAAAACTAAAATTGATTTTGTGGAAGGTGCATTTAAATTAAATTCACCGTTTGGGTTTGTTTGAGTGCCGCTTGTAGTGCCTTTAACTTTCACACTAACACCGGGTAATAAAACCCCATTTTCATCGGATACTTTTCCGGTTATTTTTATTTCTTGAGCAATAACAAAGTTGAAGCACAAAAGATAAAAAACCAGAGAAAAGGATGTAATCTTTCTTTTCATAAAAAAATAATTAGTTATTAATTGGTTAACTGATTTTTCCGGAGGTTTGGATCCACCCTTAAAAATCATAGAACAAACATACTGTGTAAACTGTTTTACGAAGAAAAAAACACCCCTACATAAACCATACATTCTAAATATAAGCTAATTTCTAATGGAAAATTTACCCCTACAATTCCACTACTGCACTAATCAGCAGCAATAAGGCGTAATGTGTACAGCGTATTTATTGATATGTGAACATTGTGTGTGGCTAAGTTTTATAAAAAATTGTACCTTAAACCAAAATTGATAAACCTAAACTGCTTGTCTTTATCTATGATATTTAAGTACTGCAAGTATTGCCTTTTATTCTTAATGTTTTTATTGTGCGGTCGCATTAAAATAGCAAGCGCTCAGATAGGAATCCCTCAGATAAATAATTACGATAATGCGTTGTACAAAGGTGGTACACAAAATTGGGAAATTGCCCAGGATAAAAATGGGCTAATGTATTTTGCCAATAATGACGGATTACTATGTTATAACGGTAAGTACTGGCATCTTTACCCACTACCAAATAAAACAAGGGTTCGGTCTGTAAAGATAGGTGCCGATGGTAAAATTTATGTAGGTGCGCAAGATGAGATCGGTTTTTTTGCCCCAGAAACCAATGGAATTTTAAAATACCACTCTTTTAAAAAGCTAATCCCTGCTAACGAGCGACAATTTTCCGATGTTTGGGACATTGTGATACAAGAAAATAGTGTCTTTTTTAGAAGCACTTCAAAAATTTTCCAGTTTATAGGCAATAAAGTTAAAATACACAAGCCTACAGGAGCGTGGGAATTTTTAGGCAGTGTAAAAAAGCAACTTTTCGCACAAGATACGTCCAAAGGCCTACTGTCGCTTCAGAACGGTGTATGGCAGTTAATCTCAAAAAGATCTGAATTTAAAAACATTACAATTACTGGTATTTTAGATTACGGCAAAGATAGCATTGCGCTAAGCACCTTGAAAAATGGGATGTATCTATTAGTTGATGGAAGGATAGAAAAAAAACGAGATATAGATGATAAGGTATTTTTAAGGAGCAGGATTTACGATGCTATTCCGCTTAATAAAGGCTTATTTGCTTACGCAACAAATTCTGCCGGATGTTTCATAGTAAACAAAAGCGGACAGATAGTCCAACGATTTGGGTACAGAGAAGGTCTGCAAAAGAATAATATCCGCAGTGTTTTTTTAGATCGCAATCAGAATATATGGCTAGGTTTAGATGATGGGATCGATTTTATCGCTTTTAACAACGCCATAAAATATATCTATCCTGACCCCTTGAAACAAACTAGCAGTTATGCCACACAAGTATTAGGTAACCAATTGTACGTGGGAACTTCCAACGGATTGTACCATTGCCATTTACAACCGGACGTTAAAGATTTCAGTTATTCAAACCAGCCTTTTTCCGAGATTGCCAACACACAAGGACAGGTATGGAACCTAAATGTGATCAACAAACACTTAATGATTTCCCACGCAGATGGTGCCTTTGTGCTTAAAAATAATGTAGCAAGTCTCCTTTATCCGTATCCGGGAACTTGGATGTTTGAGCCACTATCAAGCAAATTCCCTGCTACAGAAATTATTGCTGGCACTTACAAGGGCTTACACTACATTACTTTCGAAAATAACCGATTTGCAGACAAGGGGGATATCAAAGGTTGCAGTGAAACAATGCGGTTTATTTTATATGATGATAAAAAAAACACAATTTGGGCATCGCATCCTTACCGTGGGATATATAGGTTTCAACTTTCCGAAGATAAAAGAACAATAGAAAAAACCTCCATCTATGCAAAAGACGCAGGTTTACCCTCTGCGTTAAATAATTACGTTGCAAGAATTAAAAATAAAATTGTAGTACCCGCCGAAAACGGGGTGTATGAGTTTGATGAAGAGAAGCAAAAGTTTTTACTTTCGGCCTCACTAACTCCAGTTCTTGGTAAAACAGCTTACCAATATTTAAACGAAGATAAATATGGAAATATCTGGTTTGTAACGGATAAAAAAGTTGGTGTGGTTGATTTTGGAAGGAAAAACGGGAATAAAAATCATACCATAGTTTATTTTCCCGAGCTAACCTCAAAACTGGTGTCTGGGTTTGAAAATATTTACCCATATAATGAAGAAAATGTTTTTATAGGTTCAAATTCTGGCTTAGTACATATCAATTATCAAAAATATTTAGAAAATATAAAACCCTTAAATGTATTATTAACCCAAGTTGAAATTACAGGCACAAATGAAAGGGTAATTTTTGGAGGGCATTTTCTTAAAGGAGGATCTATAGTTAGTCAGCAGAGCGAAAATAAGGTGTTGAAGCTTCCTTTTGAAGAAAACTCGCTTCATTTTGAGTTTTCCTCTACGCTTTATGAGCAACTTAACAGTATACAATTTAGTTACCAACTAAGCGGATTTGATAAGAAATGGTCTGAGTGGAGTGATAAGAGTGAAAAAGATTACACCAACTTACCTGCCGGTTCTTATACATTTAAAGTAAAGGCTCGAAACAATTTAGGAAACGAATCTTCTGCTGCGCCTTATACATTAACAATTTTACCGCCTTGGTACCAAACATGGTGGTTTTATATTTTGTGCGGTTGGGCAATAGCTGTGCTAATTTACCTGTTAATACAAAGGCAGAAACGGAAACACATTAAAGAGCAAGAATATTTAAAAAAAACATATCAGCTTGAAATAGAACATAATGAAAAGGAAATTGTAAAGTTGCAGAACGAAAAGCTCGAAACCGAGGTAAACTTTAAAAATAAAGAACTGGCAACAGCAACCATGCATCTAATGCAACGCGGTAAATTATTGGCTAAAATAAAGGAAGAGTTAGTTCCGATAGTTAAAACCGAGAGCTTAAATGATATACCAGAAGAATTTAAAAAGGTGTTGAGTTTAATCAACGATTCTGAAAGAGCGGATGCAGATTGGGACAGTTTTGCCATTCATTTTGATCATGTGCACTCAAATTTCTTAACAAAACTTAAAGAAAAAGTCCCTACACTCAGCGGTAACGATTTAAAGCTTTGCGCTTACTTAAAAATGAACTTAAGTTCCAAAGAGATCGCCCAATTGATGAGCGTGAGTAATAAGACCGTTGAAGTAAGTCGCTACCGCCTTCGAAAAAAACTAGAAGTGTCATCTGATACCAACTTATTTGATCATTTAATTGATATAACTTCTTAAAAATGTTGCTTTTATTGCCTAAACAAGAAATAGGTTAGCTCATACTTCATCTAAAATAAAAACGTTTATAACCCATGATTTTATTAGTCGTAAAATTAATAGGAGTGAGTATACTAGCTCTGTTTATAAATCAAGAACAACCAGTGTTTGATAATGGGAACGAATCTCTAACGCAATATCTAGCATCTAATATGATTTACCCTACCTATGCAAAACAAAACTGCATTCAAGGCACCATAAAAGTTTCCTTTCAACTTAACACACAGGGAGTTTTGTTCAACGCAAAAATCGTAAAGGGTTTAGGCATTGATTTAGATGATGAGGCGCTACGCCTGATAAAGCTTACCAACCATAAGTGGAGTATCCCAAAAAATCATAAAGAAAACACTGAAATAATCATCCCAGTGGTATTTTCGCTCGAAAACTACGATTGTGAAAATATATCTAAAAGAGAGATTAATAAAGCGGTCGATTTATATCAAACTCGCCAAGCTTTAGAAGATGTGGTAACTAATTATTACAAAAAAAAGGTCAGCGGAGCCGTCAATACAAAAAACGAACAGCAGATCATCCAGCTTAAGGCTGATCTAGGATTTGATGAAGAGCTGGTACTTGAAAAACTTGAAGAAGCAAAAAAGATGTTGAAGCAAGGAGATAAGGAAGGTGCCTGCAAAACTTTGATGTTTATCAGAAACATCGGCTTTTCAAACGCCGATGATTTGATTGCAGAAAACTGTAAATAAGCTATCTTAGCGACATGAAATGGACACTTCGTGTTTTTGCTTTTTTGGATATACTGTCTTTTTTCTTGATGTTTGATCAAGGAATTTTGCAATTGCAATCTCTTTTCACAAATGAATCGTTCACGATAAACGAAATTTTTTCAAGATTTTTATTTATCACGGTTTGGCTGAGTTTGCCTGCGAGTGCTGTCTTATTGGCGCTTATCAAAAAAATAGGGATAATAGTTTATTATTTTCAAATTATCCCTCGTTTTATTTTCATCGTTTTTTCTATCGGTTTCATCTCCTTAATCAGCCATATTATAAGTCTCCCCAACCTCGAAGACATTTTAATGCCCATTATAATTTTTGCCGAAATGTTAAGGATATACCGTAGCTATCAACTGCAAAGTAAGTTTTCAAAACCACCTCTTTAAGCAAGTTCATAGAAAGAACAGGTTCAGATCCAAATTTAAGGTGTTTTATCAATTGACCCAAGCTTCAGTCTGGGCTTATTTAGTTAGAGATTTATAAATAAAGTTGTAAGTTAGTCCAGCAGAACCATAATAAGATTTTGCAATGTTTCGTCCGTCAGCAATTGTCCCTGCACCCACGCTTAAACCAAGATTTCCATCAATTGGGGCATAAATATTACCGCCAACCTTTGTGTAGTTAACTCTTGTAGCAGGAAAAAAGTTAGTAAATCCAGGTCTTAAAATATCAACCCCTCCACTTGATGTTTGGTTGCCTACCTGTCCCGATATATAAAATCTCGATGTCGCCAGACCTATTTTCAACTCGCTTAACAGCGCATTCGGCACCTCCTTAGTTCTTAAACTATAGCCAACCTGCCCTGTAATAAAAAAACCTCTTTCATCTTTAAAGTGAGCCAATAAAAAGCCATTATAGGTGGTAGCTTGATTACCAATCGCAATAATAGATTGCAGAGTTGGTTCCACACTGTAATTGCTTAACGGAGTAGTAAAACCTGCACCAGCTT
>DASSWV010000006.1:0-4210 GCA_035704545.1 Pelobium sp. | reverse complement strand
TAGAAATAAGGTCTAATAAATCTTTTTGTATTTCTGTAACACCTTTGTTTTCAGAAACGGTTCTAATAATTACCCCAAAATTGGCCGGCTTAATGCCTTCAACAATTTTTTTAAGGCGTGTTCTTTCTGTGTTGCTTCTAATCTTTTTAGAGATTGAAATCACATCAGAGAATGGTACTAATACTACAAATCTGCCCGCAATAGATAAATCTGAACTTAAACGTGGCCCTTTTGTAGAAATTGGCTCTTTAGCAACTTGTACAGGCAACAACTGATTTTTTGTTAAAATGGAAGATATTTTTCCGCCCTTATCAATATCAGGTTCTTTCTTAAAATGATCCAATAAGTGATCTTTATAAGAATTGCCTCTTACTTGCTTGTTAAGTTTTAGTAAAGATTGTACTTGCGGCCCTAAGTCTAAATAATGCAAAAAAGCATCTCTCTCGTAACCAACATCAACAAATGCGGCATTTAAACCGGGCATAATTTTTTTAATTCTGCCCATGTAAATGTCGCCAACAGCGTAACTGTTGTTAATTTGCTCTTTATTAAGTTCTACGAGTTGCTTGTCTTGCAGTAATGCAATTGTAACCCCACTGGGGGTCGAATTGATAATTAACTCCTTTACCAACAGCTACTTTTTTAGAAAAGATTGGTTTAAAATCTTTTGATCAACAAGAGGAAAAATAAACACAAAACAAAATATTTACGCCTGTATATAAAAGCGTAAATATTTTGATGAAAGCTAAAAGCTTAAGTATCTATTTTTTCTTGTGTCTGTTTTTTCTCAAACGTTTTTTACGTTTGTGAGTAGCCATCTTATGTCTTTTTCTTTTTTTACCGCTTGGCATAATTTTGAAATTTAATGTTTTATTTAACTAACTATTTTAATTCTTTAACTCTTTGATCTTACGATCAACGAAATCTGACAGACTTGGGTCTGCTGCCAACTCTTTACTTTTTTCGTAAGCGAGGATTGCTTCAGCTTTTTGGCCTAAGTTCTCGTAACTGGTTCCTAGGTAAAACCAAGCTTCTGGCGTTGGCCTAACATCAATAACTGTTTTAAATCTGTCTACCGCTTTTTGAAACTGGCCTGATTTCATTGAAAACATGCCCAAGTTCATATTCGCTTTTTCGTTTTGTGGGTCTTCTTTTACCACAGCCAACAAAAGTTGAATTCCCTGCATTGGATTTTGAGTGCCACTTACATACGCCACTCCTAAACCTGTTTTAGCGTCTAAGCTGTTTGGGTCAAATTCCAAGGCTTTGTTGTAAGCGTTGATAGCTTTGGTTACTAAGCCCAACGTAAGCGCAGTATCCCTAAAGTTTTGGTAACCCTCTGTAAACCTATCGCCAGTAATCAACCAGTTTTTATAATTGGGTTGTGCTTTTGCTACTTCCTCATATAAAAATGCAGCAGCGGCAGGCTGATTAACATCATCCCACTTAACGGCAATCTGTTTCTTTAGTTCAATTTTGTTATCTCCTTCGGCCGTTTTTGCTTGTTCTTCAAGTTTTTCAATATCGGCTGTCAAACTTGCGCTAATCATCTGTTTTGAAACAGCTATAACGCTTTCAGCATCTACTTCTTTAGCTTGTTTTGGGCTACCTGCGGTTGCAGTTGATTGCATTTCAGCATTTTCATCTTCCTGCTTAACTAAACCTTTGATATCTAAACTATACAGTACAACCATTAGTATCCCTACCAATCCTATTACAATGTATTGCTTAGTTCTAATCATAGTTTTATGCGGTTACAGCAGTTTTATTGCCATTTTTAACTTTATCAACAAACACCTTAGCAGGCTTAAAGCTAGGCACAAAGTGCTCTGGGATAATTATTGCAGTGTTTTTTGAAATGTTTCTTGCAGTTTTTTCAGCTCTTTTTTTAACTACAAAACTACCAAAACCTCTTACATACACATTTTCTCCACCTACCATTGCGCCTTTTACAACCTTGAAGAACGCCTCCACAGTCTCTTGTACATCAACCTTCTCTATTCCGGTTTTGTTAGCAATTTCTGCTATAATTTCTGCCTTTGTCATTTGATCTATTTTCTTTTAAAATTTATTATGTTATGCAAAGATTTGGGGTTGCAAAAGTATTGCTTTTAGTTGAATTTGGGAAATAAATACAAAACTTTTTATTTCAGCATGTTATTACGCAACAATTAGGCATTTTGCGGTATTATATTTTTACAATAAACTGAATAAATGGCATTTAACCAACAGCTAATAATCTGGTACAGAAACAATAAACGAGACTTGCCTTGGCGTAAAATCAGTGATGCTTATTTAATCTGGCTGTCAGAAATTATTCTGCAACAGACTAGGGTTGAGCAAGGAATGCCTTACTATTTACGTTTTGCAGAAAGCTACCCAACCGTAAAAGAATTTGCCGAAGCCAGTGAAGACGAAATTTTGAGGTTGTGGCAGGGATTAGGTTACTACTCGAGAGGGAGAAATATGTTAAAAACTGCAAAATATGTGGTAGATAATTTTGACGGGGTGTTTCCAACAGCTTATGCCGATTTAATCACCTTGACTGGAATTGGAGAATATACCGCTGCAGCAATTTCTTCTTTTTCCAATAATGAAGCGAGGGCAGTGGTTGATGGAAATGTTTACCGCGTACTGGCAAGATTTTTTGGCATTGCCACTCCAATTAACTCCACGGAGGGTAAAAAACAATTTCAGGCTTTGGCTGATGAATTATTGAATACCCAAAATGCTGGTGAGCATAACCAAGCAATGATTGAGTTTGGCGCTTTGCAGTGTAAGCCTAGAAACCCAAATTGTGAAATATGTCCGTTTATAACTTCTTGCTTTGCTTATAAAAATCAGCAAATTAATGAGCTCCCAGTAAAACTAAAAAAAGTAAAGGTAAAAGAGCGCCACTTCCAATTCTTTGTTATTGTTAATGAAAAGAATCAGCTGATTATTAAGCGAAGGGATAATTCTGATATTTGGGCCGGACTGTATGATTTGCCTGGAGTTGAGTTTAATAGTTTGCCGGACAGCTTGCTAAAATCCTTACAGCTTAGGGATTGGTTTAAGAGTGAGCCGAGGGTAAAAGGTATTTCAAACGAGATTAAGCACATTTTAACACATCAAAGATTATTTGCTCGATTTGTAGAAATTGTAACTGATAGCGAACAAGTAATTATGCAAGAAGGGTGGGTTTGGGTAGATTTAGATAAAGTGAAAAATTATGGGATGCCTAAATTAATTTTTGAGTTCCTTAAAAAAATCATAAATTGAATTAAAATTTATAGCCAAAAACATGTCAGGAATCAACAAGGTTATTTTAGTAGGCCACTTAGGTAAAGACCCAGAAGTGAGGCATTTAGACGGAAATGTTTCCGTTGCAAGTTTCCCATTAGCAACATCAGAATCATACAATAAAGACGGGAAGAGGATTGAACAGACCGAATGGCACAATATAGTGATGTGGCGGGGCTTGGCAGACGTGGCGGCAAAATACCTGCAAAAAGGCAAGCTAGTTTACATTGAGGGTAAATTAAGAACCCGCTCTTTTGAAGACAAGGAAGGCCATAAAAAATACAGCACCGAAATTGTAGCCGAAAATTTTACGCTTTTAGGCAGAAAAACTGATTTTGAAGGAGATAGAGTTGCTAGTTCTACAAATAGTAATACAGTTAATGAGCCCGAAGCAGAAGCGCCTAAAAATACCGGGACAGGCGAGTTTGAAAAAGATGAGAACGAGCGTGATTTACCTTTTTGATATGCTGCTGTTTTTGAATATTATTAAACATGAAATTTATCTGATTGCCTCTTCAGCACAGGCTTGCCTGCCCTCATGCCGGGCATTGGCAAATACTCTTTTCATTTCTTATTTATTTAGCTACTTGGCATTCAAGAGTGCTTCGCAATTTTTTCCGCATAAAAGTATTCAATCTTTGCTTTTTAACTGATTCAATGACAGACTTCAATATTTACTATCGTGGCGGAGGAACTACTTTCCCTCTCTACCTTTACCCTGAAACCAATAACCAACTTAGCATCGGCGAAAACCAAGAAAGAATACCCAATTTGAATGCAGAAATAGTTCAAAAAATTGCCACAGGTTTAGGTTTAAACTTTGTGCCAGAGAAAAACGCTTCGACTCCGCTCAGCGTGACAGACGGTAGTAGCCCCAATGTCAGTCTGAGCGGAGTCGAAGACCGTTTCGCACCTATTGACCTATTAG
>DASSWV010000562.1:0-2698 GCA_035704545.1 Pelobium sp. | reverse complement strand
TAGAAATACAGTTGAAGAAAAACTCAATAGTCTAAGTTCAGATTTTAAAAAAATTGATGTTTTAATCAATAATGCAGGTTTAAGTAAAGGGTTTGATGCTTTCCAAGATGCAGATTTAAACGACTGGGAAACCATGATTGACACCAATATTAAAGGTTTACTTTATGTTTCTAAAATCGTTTCCAGTTGGATGATCAAAAACAAAAAAGGACACATCGTGAATCTAGGTTCAATCGCTGGCAAAGAAGTTTATGCAAATGGAAATGTTTATTGCGCTACCAAACATGCGGTTGATGCACTTAGTAAGTCGATGCGAATAGATTTATTAAAGCATAAAATTAGAGTTACCGCTATACATCCTGGGGCTGTTGAAACTGAGTTTTCTGAGGTTCGTTTTCACGGAGATAAAACTAAAGCCAACAAAGTTTATGAAGGTTATCAGCCATTATTAGCACCAGATATCGCCGAAACTATTTATTTTGCCACCAGCAGAGCATCGCATGTTAATATCAATGATTTGGTAATTATGCCAACTGCTCAGGCATCAGCTTTTTATTGGGATAAAGTTAGTTAGTTAGTTAGTTAGTTAGTTAGTTAGTTAGTTAGTTAGTCATTGGTTCATTAGTAAAACGTTCATTTTATCATTCAAAATTCACTCATTCAAATAAACATCATGTTAGAAAACACCATAAATCAAGATATTAAAACGGCTATGCTAGCCAAAGAAGAAGCCACGTTAAGAAGTTTAAGAGCAATCAAAGCAGCCTTATTACTTGCAAAAACAGAAAAAGGTGCGTCTGCAGAAGTTACCGAAGATGCCGAGATTAAAGTATTGCAAAAGCTGGTAAAGCAACGCAAAGAATCCGCAGATATTTATAAATCCCAAAACCGGGAAGATCTTTACCAGATTGAAGCGGAGGAGATTGCCGTTATTGAACAATATTTGCCAAAACAACTATCAGAAGAAGAGTTAAACACCTATATTAAAGCATTGATAGAAAAACTTAACGTAACAAGCGTAAAGGAAATGGGTAAAGTAATGGGTGTGGCAAATAAAGAGTTATCTGGTAAGGCAGATGGCAAGGCCATTTCCACTGCCATAAAAACTTTGTTACCTTAAAACTAATTTTTTATTTAAAATAGGTTAAATCATATTTTTTTTCTCAATTAGCAGAGGTTTTATACTCAAATTAAAAACAGACTATTAATTTTGCATAACTAATGCACAACACCTTTGCGATATTTTATGGAGTACTTAATTAAAGAAGAAGACGGTTTCAAATACATAGAGGAGGGCAAAGGAGAGGTTTTACTTTTACTTCACGGTTTAATGGGTGCGCTAAGTAACTGGGAACACGTGATTGAGCAATTTAAAGGTCGCTACACGGTGGTAATTCCGGTCCTTCCAATATATGATTTGCCCCTGTTAACTACCGGAGTGAAAACCCTGGCAAAGCATATCCATAAATTCATAAAGTTTAAAAATTATGATAAAGTAACCCTTTTAGGCAACTCTCTAGGCGGTCATGTTGGCTTGGTTTACACTTTAGCACATCAAGAATACGTTAAAGCATTGGTTTTAGCAGGAAGTTCTGGTTTATATGAAAATGCTTTCGGAGGCTCGTTTCCAAAAAGAGAAAGCTATGATTTTATAAAAGAAAAAGTTGAATTTACTTTTTATAGCCCAGCTACAGCAACCAAAGAAATGGTTGATGATGTTTATGAAACTGTAAATAATAGAAATAAAGTCATCAGAATTTTAGCCATGGCAAAATCTGCTATTAGGCATAATATGTCAAAGGATTTAGCTAAAATTAAAGTCCCAGTGGCTTTAATTTGGGGGAAAAATGATAAGATAACCCCTCCAGAAGTAGCTATTGAGTTTCATCAACTTTTACCAGATTCTGAGCTAAGTTGGATTGATGAATGTGGCCATGCGCCCATGATGGAACAACCTGAAGCATTTAATGCACAGCTCGAAATTTTTTTAGAGAAAAGAGGCCTTTAATGATAGCTAGTGAACTTATATCTGTTGTAATATTTCCGCTTAAAACTTCTGATAGCATCCAGAAGGCTTTAGATTGGATGTCAGAATTTCGGGTTAATCATTTGCCTATTGTTAATGAAACACATTTTTTGGGCCTACTATCCGGAGATGACTTGATTGATGAAACAGATACAACTGAGCCGGTTTCAGCAGTAACACTATCCTTAATTAATCCTTACGTTCTTGAAAATCAGCATGTTTATGATGTGATTAAAACAATGAGCGAGCAAAAGTTGAGCGTTTTGCCAGTGCTTGATGAAAAAATGAATTACCTCGGAGCCATCTGTGTTGAAGACATCGTAGAATATCTGGCTACTTTAACCTCCGCCACAGATCCTGGTGGTATAATTGTGTTAGAAATTGCTAATCGAGATAATTCCTTAGCGCATATTGCACAAATTGTAGAGTCTAATAATGCACAGGTTTTAAGTTCTTATGTAGATGAAATCTCAGACTCAACAAAACTTACCGTAACTTTAAAAGTTAACAAAGTGGATATTACACAAATTGTCGCATCGTTTTTACGGTACGATTATCAGGTATTGGCTACTTTTAACCACACAAACCAAAAGTCTAATGGTACAGATAGGTATGATTCTTTAATGAACTACCTAAGCTTTTAAAAGAAAAATCAATGAAAATAGGTGTTTA
>DASSWV010000515.1:0-2459 GCA_035704545.1 Pelobium sp. | reverse complement strand
GGGTCGGTAAAAGATAAATAATATTTTGAAATAGGGATAAGCACTTCAAATACAGTGAGTTTAGAGAAATCGAATACTGCTGTCCCGTTTCCGTTCTCCAGTAGCTCTTCTTTCACTCGGGTTACACCTCTGCTAAAGCGGTTAACATAGCCCAAAATTTTCATCGCTTCCGCAATGATGGGGTTACGGTAATCATTTACATTCGGAAAATTCTCTGGGCGAGCATTCCCATAAAGTCCGCCAGCGTTCATCAGTTCTAAGCGGTTGCTAAACTCGTAAAACCGAATAGGTGTGTTTGATTCGTAATCACGGTGCATTATGGCGTTCATCATTAACTCCCTAATGGCCCATTTAGCATAGTTTTTAACGGTTTCCTCTCTTAACACACTTATCGGAACTGGTTGTTTTTTTACGACAGCTGTTTCTATAAAAGTGTCTAATTTGGAAAGAATATCAAATAAACTTCCAGAAAACTTGAATTCCGTATTTATTTCTGACCCTAGCGTAGTGCCCCTAAACTGTACGTATTGAATGTAATCTCCAAAAATAAAATGTTCTGGATTATTGCCAAAAAGCAGTAAGCCTGCATGAGTAGGACAATTAAATCTCAAATCGAAAAAGCGTAACGAGGCCAATTGTTCTTCCACACTTCTTTTATCTTGCTCCAAATTTTCTGATGCTATCGCTTTTGGAAGATAAAACTGTGAAAATGCATCCACATTCATGTCTTTTATTGTTGCTTCTAAACAAGGACGAGAATCGAAGGTTGTTGCCGAAGAAATCCGTTTTTCAATCAACATTCTCTCTTCGGCTTCATTGGCAGTGGCTTTTCGGGGGCCAATCCGTACCCATACTTTTCCTTTATATCTTATCGGTGGAAACAAAGAAGGCAAAACTTCCACCACTGCAACATCTCCATCATCAAAAGAAAAGTGAGCGATATTAATTTGAGGTTGTGGGAGGATCAATCCATCAGACCTTAAACCGCCTAAATTTTTCAGCAGTTCGTCTGTCACCTTCAATCCAGATAAACTGCCATCGTCATTTACCCCAATTAATAAATATCCTGGTTTTTGGTGGTTAGGCAAATCATTGGCAAAGGCACAAATAGCGATACAGAATTTATCGGTGTTATTGATTGCAGTAGTTCGCTCAATATGATCCGACTCGAGATTGTTTAATAATAAAAATAACTCTGCTTTGTTGACCACTTTTTGATATTGAATTTTCAAATATAATAAGAATTGCTTGTTTCCTAGATATTCAAAAGCACCCCATTTATTCCCGCAGTAAAGTACGACAGCCATCTCTTTGGGCAATGTCAATATTTAAGGGATGCCATGTTGAGTGCTAACGAAACATCTCACAAATAGGTAGTAAATTCTATGAGCGGACTTTGTGAGCGAGACCTTCGTAACTCTAATAATGACATTGCTCTTTCGGGTAGAGGTCTGCATCCTCACAAGCAAAAACCCTTCTTGAAGCACAGCGAGTAACGCAGGTTTGTGCAATTAACTTAGGGCTTGTCACAGCGCCATGAGTTTATCCCCAACACTTCGGCTTCACAATGACGTTTATATTACGCCGCCGCCTTGATCCGCCAGCGTTAATCAGTTCTAAACGATTGCTAAACTCGTAAAAACGGTTGAGACAGTTGAAAATAACACTAATTACCATATCACCCCTAAATCATATTTTTGAAAATGTTCATCTTTAGAGATTACGCTGAAACTATGATTTATTGCTGTTGAAATGATCAATCTATCAAAAGGATCTCTATGAATGAATGGTAAGTTTTTCAGCACATCTAAGTCGCTCACGCAAACAGGTAAAATCTTCACGCCACTTCTTGAACAAGCTAATTCTAGCTCATCTAAACTATAAGATAACTCTAGTTTCTTTAATGATTGTTTGATGGCTATTTCCCAAAAGCTGGCTATGCTCACATAAAGATGATTATTGCCATCAGTCAAAATTTTAGTAGAATTTTCAGACAACGACGGATGATTATCTTGCATCCAAAGCAAAGTGTGGGTATCTAACAAAAAATCTTTCCCTACATGTAGCTATTGAAATCGTCCAGTGGTTCGTCAAACGAAGCGCTCATCTTCATTTTTCCTTTCAACAGACCCAAAGGTCTTTGATGGGAGGAAATTTTAGATTTTTTCACCTTCTTCTCTAAAATAAAATCAATAAAGTCAACGACTTCCTGTTGATAGTTTTTCGGAATCAGCTTTATTTTTTCGAAAATTTCAGTAGTACCCATCACATATTTTTAACGAAATTAAATATAAGTAATAAAAATCGATTACAAAAATGCTTTAGTTGACTCCGGATCCGACGAAAGTGGAACAGCGATCCCTTTAGGCAAAGTCATTATTTAAGGCTTTCGTCATTTTGAACGAAGTGAAAAATCACACAAATAGGTAGCAAATTCTATGAGCAGACCTTACGTTGAG
>DASSWV010000419.1:0-8603 GCA_035704545.1 Pelobium sp. | reverse complement strand
AAACCCTTAAGTAACTATAGTAGTTTCTTAAATATATCTGGCGAAAAATCTAACGCTATTAGCATATTAAATTCAGATTCAGAGGAGTTTAAACAAAAAACTTCATTCACTTCTGGCGCAAAACCATCAGCTTTAAAAATTAAATAAGATGACAAAATTTACAAAAATTACCGTTTTTTTTCTTCCGTTTTTGATCGTGATTAGCGCTTGCTCCTCACTAAAAACCAACAAACCTGGAACACAAAAAAGCCTATCGGCCGAACTTTCAAAAACCATCATGGATAAATATCCTTTCCCGATAGAAAACGAAAGCCGCAGACTAAAATGGACCTACGAAACCGGCGTTTATTTAACCGGCATCAGCCACGTTTGGAAAAGAACCGGTAACGGCGAGTACTTCAATTACATACAGCGATGTATGGATGCTTTTATAGAAAATGATGGAAACATCAAAACTTATAAGTTTGCCGATTATAATTTGGATAATGTGCGAAACGGACATAATCTAATGATGTTATATAAAGTTACCGGTAAAAAGAAATACTACACTGCGGCACTGCAACTCAGAAAACAGCTAGAGGAACAACCACGTACTAAAAGCGGAAGTTTTTGGCACAAACAAATTTATCCTTCCCAAGTTTGGTTAGATGGACTGTACATGGCCATGCCTTTTTACGCAGAATGGGCCGCAGAATTTGATGAACAAAAGTCTTTTGACGATATAGCCGTTCAGTTTATTGATATTGAAGAAAATGCTAGAGATAAAAATACTGGTTTAATTTACCATGGATGGGATGAATCTAAAGAACAGGCTTGGGCCAATAAAACTACAGGGAACTCCCCTAATTTCTGGGGAAGAGCGATGGGCTGGTACGGTATGGGCCTCGTAGATGTTTTAGATTATTTCCCCCAAGACCATCCAAAAAGAGCAGAACTTTTAGCTGTTTTAACAAGGTTTGCTACCGCAATTCAAAAATTTCAGGATAAAAAATCAGGATTATGGTACCAAGTGATGGATAAGCCAGACGGAGAAGGAAACTACTTAGAAGCTTCGGCATCAAGCATGTTTGTTTATGCGATAGGTAAAGGCGTAAGAATGGGCTATTTAGATGCTTCTTTTGAAAAAGTAGCCGAAAAAGGATATGAAGGAATCAAAAAAGAGTTTTTAGTTACAGATGAAAAAGGCGCTTTACACCTTAACGGAACAGTTAGCGTTGCCGGTTTGGGCGGTAAACCTTACCGAGACGGAAGTTATGAATACTACCTGAGCGAAAAAGTTGTACAAGACGACCCGAAAGGCGCAGGCGCTTTTATTATGGCAAGCAACGAAATGGAGCTCAGAGCCTTTCCACAAATAGGTGCTGGCAAAACTGTAATGCTTGATAATTATTTCAACAACGAGTTTAGAAAAAACATCAACGGAAAGCAACAAAGTTACCACTACTTATGGAACGAGTGGGATAACAACGGATTTGCTTTATTAGGAGAGCATTTTCGTTATACCGGTGCAAAAACAGAAACCTTAAAAGAATCGCCTAATGCAGCGAATTTAGCTGGAGCCGATGTTTACATTATTGTAGATCCTGATACAAAAAAAGAGACCGAGTTCCCGCATTATATGCAAGCGCCGGAAATTCAAAATATTGTTGAATGGGTAAAAAACGGTGGCGTTTTATTGTTGATGGCTAACGATGCTAAAAACGCTGATCTTCCACATTTCAATGATTTAGCAAACCAATTTGGGATCACATTCAAAAACGAGTTAAAAAACCCAGTTACTGGTAGTCAGTTTGATATGGGCTTAATTCAAATAGAGGCCGGTAATCCAGTATTCCCGTCAGGAGCAACCACTTATTTAAAAGAGATCAGCACTTTAGCTATTAAATCTCCAGCGCAAGCAGTGGTTAACCATAATGGTGATGTAGTAATGGCAACAGCTAAAATTGGTAAAGGAATGGTATTTGCCGTGGGCGACCCTTGGCTTTACAATGAATACACAGATGGCAGAAAACTGCCCAACAAATTTGAAAACTTACAGGCCGGTCAACAGTTAATTCAGTGGTTGTTAAAGCAGGCTAAATAAAACATATACATGAATTTAAACCGTAAAGCACTTAGCTCCATATCAAAGCATAATGTTGAAGTTCCGGAAGCTTCCCTGTTTAACCTGCCAGAAAAGGTTCTTCAGTTTGGCA
Organism: Pelobium sp.; assembly: GCA_035704545.1. Taxonomy (GTDB): domain Bacteria; phylum Bacteroidota; class Bacteroidia; order Sphingobacteriales; family Sphingobacteriaceae; genus Pseudopedobacter. The sequence continues at coordinate 6,408 of DASSWV010000419.1, read as the reverse complement.
CCGGGGTTTTACTGCGAGGCTTACCAGATTATTTTATCGATAAAGCAAACCGACAAGGTATTTTCAACGGTAGAGTGGTAGTTGTAAAATCAACAGATTATGGTACTACCAAAGAATTTGACCAACAAGACTGTCTTTACACTCTGCGAATCAAAGGATTTGAAAATGGGGAGGCCGTTGCAAAAGATATAATTTCATCTGCAATAAGCCGGGTATTAACTGCCAGTTCACAGTGGGAGCAAATTTTAGACGTAGCAGCCAGTCCAGATTTATCAGTTGTGATCAGCAATACAACAGAAGTAGGGATAGTTCTAGAGCAAGACAATATTCAGTCTTCGCCACCGCTTTCATTCCCCGGCAAACTATTGGCGGTGCTTTACCATAGATTTAAAACATTTAACGGTGCGCCAAACAAAGGTTTGGTAATTGTGCCAACCGAGTTAATTGTTGATAACGGCACTAAGTTAACCGAAGTGCTTTTTGCTTTGGCTAAACAAAATAATTTAGCTGTTGATTTTATCGAATGGCTTAAAAACCATAATGAAATCTGCAATTCTTTGGTAGATTGTATTGTGCCCGGCAAACCAGCTAAAGAAGAATTGGCAAACACAGAAAGCGAGCTGGGTTATAAAGATGATTTACTGATCATGTCTGAAGTTTACCGACTTTGGGCAATTCAGGGAAACGAAAAAACTAAAGAAAAACTTTCTTTTGCTAAGGCTGATAAAGGCGTGGTGATCACTCCAGATATTGACCTCCATCGCGAGTTAAAACTGCGTTTATTAAACGGCACACATACTTTAACCTGCGGACTTGCATTTTTAGCAGGTTGCGATACGGTAAAATCTGCAATGGATGATAAAGCCGTTGAAACATATATAGCTAATTTAATGCGCAGTGATATTGCAAAAGCGATCCCTTATCAAGTTACTGAGGAACAAACCAACGAATTTGCTGGTAACGTTTTAGATCGGTTCAGAAATCCTTATATTAACCATCAATGGCTAAGTATCAGTGCAAATTATAGCTCGAAACTTAAAATGAGAGTATTGCCAGTGTTGTTCAATTATGCCGAAACATTTGACAGAGTTCCCAAGCTTATTGCAGTGGGTTTTGCGGCCTATATTCGGTTTATGAAACCCGTGTTGCAAAAAGATGATAAATTTTACGGAGAGGTAAACGGACAGCAATATTTGATCAATGATACCAAAGCTGATCATTTAGCTATGTTATGGAAAAACCATCCTGAAAATATTGTGGAGATGATTTTAAGCGACGTTTCACTTTGGGGAAACTCACTTACAGAAATTCCTGACTTTTGCCAAGCGGTAGCAAGCTACTTAAGCGCAATGGACAATCCGCAATCCATTAAAGAAATAATAACAAAAGAAACAAACTCATTAGTAGCGTAACGCCATGCAAAGAGTATTAAAAGTTCATCCTAAAGATAATTTATTAGTAGCTTTAACAGACCTATTTAAGGGAGAAATCATTGTTTATAATGATGAAAAAGTTACTTTAATAGATGATGTAAAGGCAAAACATAAGTTTTTGACTACTGATTTAAAACAGGGCGAAGAAATTTTAATGTACGGTGTTTTGGTGGGCAAAGCACAAACAGATTTACAAGCAGGGAACCGCATTACTACTGCAAATGTAAAGCATGCAGCCAATAGTTTTGAAATTGGTAATGAACGTAAAACAGCTTGGGATAAACCCGATGTATCAAAGTGGGAGAACCTAACTTTTAACGGTTACCATCGCCCAGACGGAAGCGTTGGTACCGGAAATTACTGGTTGGTAATACCCATGGTTTTTTGCGAAAACAGAAATTTAGAAGTATTGCAAGAAGCGCTAATTGAACCATTAGGCTACGCTAGAAAAAAAACGTACCAAAATCAAGCGCTTAGATTGGTTGATTTATATAAGGCTGGAGCCGATACAGATGATATTTTAAAAGTTGATTTGTTTACCGAAAACGACGGTCAGAAAGCTCAAAAACTTTTTCCAAATGTTGATGGTATTAAATTTTTAAGTCATCAAGGTGGTTGCGGTGGCATCAGACAAGATTCGGAAACACTTTGTGCATTATTAGCAGGCTATATCACTCATCCAAATGTTGCAGGGGCAACAGTGTTAAGTTTAGGATGCCAAAATGCCGAAGTAAATACATTGCAATTAGAGATTGCTAAAAGAGACCCTAACTTCTCAAAACCTTTATATGTTTTGGATCAACAGAAAGTAGGTAAAGAGTCGGAATTGCTTCCACTAGCCATCAAGCAGACTTTTGCCGGATTAATTGAGGCAAATAAACAAACCAGAAAACCAGCACCACTTAGTCATATCACCATTGGTTTAGAGTGCGGTGGATCCGATGGTTTTTCTGGGATTTCGGCAAACCCGGCAATTGGATATACTTCAGATTTATTGGTAGCGCTAGGTGGAAAGGTAATTTTAGCCGAATTCCCCGAATTATGTGGCGTGGAGCAAAACATCAGTGACCGATGCGTAACCGTTAACGAAGCATTGCGTTTTTCATCACTCATGAAAACCTATGCGGCCAGAGCCGAAGCGGCGGGTTCAGGGTTTGATATGAATCCATCTCCCGGAAACATCAAAGATGGTTTAATTACTGATGCCATAAAATCTGCCGGAGCAGCAAAAAAAGGAGGAACATCGCCTGTGGAAGCTATTCTGGATTATCCTGAAAAAGTGACTAAACCAGGTTTAAATTTGCTTTGCACTCCGGGTAACGATGTAGAATCAACCACTGCCGAAGTAGGTTCGGGAGCCAATGTGGTTTTGTTCACTACGGGTTTAGGCACACCAACCGGCAACCCAATTGTTCCGGTTATTAAGGTAGCTAGCAACACTATATTATTCAACCGAATGAGCGATATTATGGACATCAACACCGGAACAATTATAGATGGCGAAGAAACCATTTACCAAGCCGGCGAGCGTATTTTAGATTACGTAATTAAAGTGGCAAGTGGCGAAATTGAAGTTTGCGCTGTAAAAAACGGACAAGATGACTTTATTCCTTGGAAAAGAGGCGTTTCACTTTAAAAAAACAGACATACGATTTGCCTCTTATTCCAAGGTAAATCGTATGTTTTTCCATTAATCCCCATCCCACTCTGTGTCCTCCGCGTTCTCTGTGGTTAAAAAGTGTGTTGTGAAACCTGTAGGTAAATCGTATGTTTTTCAATTAATCCCCATCCGACTCTGTGTCCTCCGCGTTCTCCTGTGGTTACAAAGTGTGTTGTGAAACCTGTAGGTAATCGTATGTTTTTCCATTAATCCCCACCCCACTCTGTGTCCTCCGCGTTCTCTGTGGTTAAAAATAAGTTCCCTAACTCCGTCACCCCTGTGAAAAACCTCCGTTCCCTCCGTGGTTAAAACCACACATAAAAATTAAATTTCCCCCTCCTCTTCAAAATATCGAAATCTCTTCATACTTTTAGATTTTTTCTATCGCTACCTTCTCTAAATTTTTTTATTGATACGATGTTAAGAGTTGCAACAGATAAACCCTTTAAACTGGTTTATTCATTGGCCAAGCATGATTATTTTGGATTTTTGGTTGAACCGCACATCGTTCAGCTAAATCCCGACGGAGATTTTTCACTTACCCATCAAAGAATTTTTTCTCATACTTCTGATGGGTTTAGCCACTGCATTGATGCAACCGACATTAAATTAATTAAACTTTGCGAAGAGATTGAGCAAGACCAAATCATTAAAAAATTTTTTAAGAAAAAAGTACGGGCTACAGAGTTTTTCGCTAAAATATGGGATGATAAATCGTATGATTTCGTTCGGCCCAAAATAGAAAAAAAGATTGCCGAAATTCTTAAGCTTGTCCGCGGGAAAGAAGTGCATGTAATGAGTAAAGAAGGCTGGCCCGTAGAAAAACAGGTTCATTTTGCAGCACAGCCTGCCACCGTTTTATTCCATTTTAGAAGAAACGAAACCGAAACACGCTATTTCCCCACCATCAAATATCTCGATAACCGCATCGAGTTTATGTTTAAGGATGCGCAGGTAATTACCAATAAGCCGGCTTATCTATTATTGGAAGATACACTTTACGATTTTGAGCAGGATATGGAAGGCAAAAAATTACAGCCTTTTTTAAACAAGCGCTTTATCTCCATTCCAAAATCATCTGAAGCCACTTATTTCGAGAAATTTGTATCCCCACTGATAGAAAAATACCATGTGTACGCCGAAGGTTTTACCATTAATACAGAAAAACACGAGGCCACGCCTATTTTAAAAATTGTTTATGTAAGCGGAGGAACTTCAGAAATCCAGCTTTTTTTTAGGTATGCAAAATATACCTTTGCTGCCGGAAGTGATTTGGCAGTAACCGTTAGGATGGAAAAAGAAGGCGATGACTATGCTTTCCACAGAATCAAGCGTTCTTTAATCTGGGAGAAAAAGAAACTAGATGAGCTTTTAGCAATGGGCTTAAAACAGCAATCAAGCCTTTTTGTGCATTTAGAAGTCGCTCATTCAATCGAAGGAACAGATCAGTCGTTTTCTGTTTTTGATTTCATTAGCGAGCATCATGATGAGTTAACAGCACAAGGGTTCGAGCTTGTGCAAGATACCAGTTCCAAAAAATACATCATTGGCAGCAGTAAAATAGATTTGGCCATCAACGAAAAAAATGATTGGTTTGATATTGAGGCTATCGTTCAGTTTGGAGCTTACAGAATCCCTTTTATCCAACTCAAACATCACATTTTAAACAAAAGGCGAGAGTTTACTTTGCCTAACGGCGAAATAGCAATCATTCCTGAAAAATGGTTTTCGCAATATAGTAACCTGTTAAGTTTTTCTGAGGGCGATGAAAATTTGCGCTTAAAAAAGCTTCATGTAGGTTTAGTTCATGATTTTGCTAATAGCGATTTGGCAAATATAACTATGGACAGAAAATTGCAAAAACTAGCCGATTTTGCTCATATTGATGAAGTGGCAACGCCGATAAACTTTAAAGGTGTATTGCGTCCGTACCAAAAAGCTGGTTATGATTGGTTTCATTTTTTGCAGAAATACAGCTTCGGTGGGTGTTTAGCAGACGATATGGGCTTGGGGAAAACCATCCAAACTTTAGCTTTATTACAAAAGAGCAAAGAAGAGCAAGAAGCGGAAGGCATCCATACTACTTCATTGATTATCATGCCTACTTCCTTGATTTACAATTGGATTAATGAAGCTAAAAAGTTTACCCCTACCCTTAAAGTTTACACTTATACTGGTAGTTTCAGAGAAAAAGATATTGCACTTTTTAACAAATATGATGTGGTGATCACTACTTACGGTATCACCAGAATAGACACCGATTTATTGAGCGATATGTATTTTTATTACATTATTTTGGATGAAAGCCAGAACATCAAAAATCCGTCGTCAAAATCATTTAAGGCGGTTAAAGCTTTAAAATCTAAACATAAACTCATATTATCTGGTACACCAGTAGAAAATACGGTGAACGATTTGTGGACCCAAATGTCGTTCATTAATCCTGGTTTATTGGGTTCGCAGACTTTTTTCCAAACCGAATTTGTACAACCAATAGAAAAGAAAAAGGACGAGGAAAAAGCACAGAAATTGCAAGTGCTTATTAAGCCATTTGTGATGCGCCGAACCAAAGAGCAAGTGGCAACAGAGCTTCCTCCAAAAACAGAAAACCTGTTTTATAGTAAAATGACTGATGATCAGGCCGATATTTACGAGCAAACAAAATCGGATTATCGTAATGAATTGCTAAAATCTATCGAAACCGGAGATTACCGTAAATCGCCGATACAGATGCTACAAGGCTTAACCAAGTTAAGGCAAATTGCAAACCATCCGTTTATGGTGGATGAAAATTATACCGGCGATTCTGGCAAGTTCGAAGACGTAGTTCACAAATTAGAAAGCGTGGTAGAAGCTGGTCACAAAGTTTTAATTTTCTCTCAATTTGTAAAGCAACTGGATATTTACCGCAAATATTTCGATAAAAACCACATCAACTACTCTTACTTAGATGGAAGCACCCAAAACCGCGGCCATGTAGTGGAAGAGTTTAAAAACGCAGGTCATATCCAGGTTTTTTTGATCTCGCTAAAAGCTGGTGGTGTAGGCTTAAACCTTACAGAAGCGGATTATGTTTTTATCCTAGACCCTTGGTGGAATCCTGCTGTAGAGCAACAAGCTATTGATAGAACGCATCGAATCGGACAAACCAAAAACGTTTTCATCTATAAGTTCATTACAAAAGACACCGTAGAAGAGAAAATATTAGCGCTTCAAAACAAAAAAATGCGGATTGCCAAAAGTTTAATTACCACGGAGGATAGCTTTATTAAATCGTTAACGGAGGCAGATATTAAGGAGATTTTAGCTTAAATT
>DASSWV010000370.1:0-7450 GCA_035704545.1 Pelobium sp. | reverse complement strand
GCTCACGTGAAACTGCTTCATCCTTACGCTCAATCAAAAGTTTCAACAACATGGTTTCTTTTTTGGTCAAAGCGGTAATGGTTCCATCATCATTTTTCAATTCGAAAGAGTTGAAATAAATGGTTTTGTCCCCAATCTTATAAGAGTTGATTTCTTTTAAATCATCGCCTTTCATGCTTCTTTTGATCAGGTTGTTGACTCTCAAAATCAATTCTTCCAGATTAAAAGGCTTGGTCAAATAATCATCTGCACCTTTTTTTAGACCTGTTATTCTGTCTTCGGAGGTGTTTTTGGCAGTTAAAAACATGATGGGCACTTCACTGTTTTCTAAACGGATAGTTTCAGCAACCTGAAAACCATCAATTTCGGGGACCATCACATCTAAAATGATGAGGTTGAATTTCTCTTCCTTATACACTTTAAGTGCTTTTTTACCATCGGTAACGGCTCTTACAAAAAAGCCTTCCATTTCTAAATTTAGTTTAATGGCTTCCAAAAGATGTTCTTCATCTTCCATCAATAAAATTCTTTGTTTTGTTGACATATTCTTTTCTATTTAATTAAAAGAAACTTCAAAAACCGTTCCCTTTGGTTGGTTATTTTTAACTTTTATTTGAGCCTTGTGGTGATCTAAAACTTGCTTCACAATAAACAGCCCCAAGCCAGTGCCTTTCGTTTTCCGCGTATCTTCACTACCTACGCGGTAAAACTTATCAAATACTTTCGCTTTTTCCTCATCTGGTATGCCTATACCTAAATCAGCAACCTTAAAACATACCGTTCCGTTTGGTTTACGGTGCAAATCAACATGAACGGGCATACAATCTGGCGAATATTTTACTGCATTTTCAATCAAGTTAGTCACTACCGATGACATTGCAAACTGATCTCCGGTAATAAAAACATTTGGATCAATAGCGGTGATGATAGATTCCTTACTGCATACATGAATTTGCAAGCGAGAAACAATTTTTTCAACCAGTTCTGATAAATTCAACTCCTGTTTAGGAAAGCTGTATGATTTGTTTTCGATTTTAGTTGCCAGTAGCATATTCTCCACCAAATCATCCAGTCGTTCAATATCCAACAAACATTTTGAAATAAAACTGCGCTGTTGTTCTTTATCCAACTCGCGTTTGTTGATGGTCTGCAGGTACAGTTTAATGGATGCCATTGGAGATTTTAGCTCGTGAGTAACAGAAAGCAAAAAGTTTTTCTGTTGATCACTGATTCTTTTCTCTCTGTTGATTGCCTGATGAAGCTTGTAAATTCCGAAAGCCATCAAAGTAATAAAAACAAACCCTTCGCCTATTACCATCCCCTTACGAACAGGCTGCAACTCAACTAGTAAGGCCGCCCACCAAAATAGTTGGGAAAACACGTAAAATACGAGTGCATAAAATATGGTGAGTGGCTTTAAACGCATTCTTATTTGCTTTTAAATACAATATCTAAACAATCAAATATTGCTCTTTTGGCTTTTTCTAAATCTAGTTTGCTGTGTGCGGCAGAAACAAAACCCACCTCGTAACCAGAAGGACCAAAGTACATTCCACGATTCAACAATTCGCGGTGCATTATTTTAAATTTATCCATACTTGCGGGGTCAATTGCCTCTGATGTTTGTACTTTTTCTGCATCTGTAAAGGCAAACCAAAATATAGAACCAAGTTGAAAAACTTTAAACTGATAATTTTTAGAGCTTGCATAACGCTGAATGGCATTGGCAAATTCTTCTGTTTTGGTGTTTAGTTCTTTATAGAAATTAGATTTTGCCAGTTCGCCCAAGGTTGCAATCCCCGCTGCCATGGCCACCGGATTACCGGAAAGTGTACCCGCTTGGTAAACTGCACCATCAGGAGATATATTAGCCATTAAACTAGCCGAAGCACCATAAGCACCAACAGGCAAACCGCCACCAATAATTTTTCCATAAGTAATGATATCTGGTTGGATGTTATAATAACCGGCAGCGCCTTCAAAACCTACCCTAAAACCAGAAATTACTTCATCAAAAATCAACAAGGTGCCGTTTGCTGTACAAATTTCTCTAAGAAACTCTAAATATTCAGCATCCTGTAAAAGCAAACCGTTGTTGGCCGGTACTGGCTCAATAATTACACAGGCAACCTGATCTTTAAATTGTTCGAAAGCCGTTTTTACCGCTTCTTTATCATTTAATGAAACTACAATAGTTTCAGCTGCAAAAGCTTTTGGAATTCCGGCCGATGAGGTTTCACCAAAAGTCACCAGCCCAGATCCTGCTTTTACCAATAAAGAATCGCTATGGCCGTGGTAACAGCCTTCAAATTTAATAATTTTATCGCGTTTGGTTGCGCCTCTAGCCAAACGAATGGCCGACATTACCGCTTCTGTACCGGAACTGGTAAATCTTATTTTTTCAATGAATTTGTTGTTTTTGATGATGAGTCCGGCAAGTTCTGTTTCCAGTGCAGTTGGTGCACCGAAGGACATTCCGTTTTGCATCACTTCAATTACCTTGTCCTTAACTTTTGGATGGTTGTGACCTAAAATCAAGGGTCCCCACGAACAGCAGAAATCAATAAACTCATTTCCATCTGCATCCCATAAACGGCAACCATCCCCTTTTTCTATAAAAAGTGGCGTACCATAAACGGATTTAAAAGCCCTTACTGGCGAATTAACGCCCCCAGGGAAATACTGCTTAGCTTTTTCGTAAAGCTCAGCAGATTTTTCTCTACTGATATCTGGCTTCTCTCCGTATAAAAGAGGGGTTTCTTCGTTATTGTTATTGAAAATATTTTTTATTGAATCGAACATGTTTTTGAAAGCGTAAAGCTTAAGGCTAAAAGCCGAAAGGTTAATTTTTATTTTTTTCTTATTTGTAATAGTTCAGCAGTATTAGTGACGCTTTTAAAGTTTATTTCAGTTAAACCGTTATATAAAACTTTATCTCCCGTCCATAATGTTGCACCAATAAAATCAGTTAGAGCGATGAAATCAATGTCATTGCTATCAATTCTATCTGCTATTATTTCAGAAGATAGCCATACTTCTAATGGAATAATTTCCTCACTAATAAACTTAATTCTGTTTATAATTAAGTCGTAAGACACTTGCAAATCATCCTCGTTCAACCTAGAGATGCTCTTTAATTTTCCCCAATGTTTCTTAATTTCATGCTTCAGGTAGCTACAACTGTAAAACTCCAATTGCTCGTCAGAATTAAAAAATATATCTCCAATACTGCCATTTGAATTTAGCAGTAGGCTGAAAACAATATTTGTATCAACTACAATCTTCACTTAGTTAGTCTTTCTTTATTTTTTACCCACCAACTTGCTTTAACTTCTTTCGCTAAATCATCAACATCTTCCTGTGTAGCCTCTGATTTTGAAGTCACTTCTTTGTAGGTCAAATAATCAACTAATCTTTGTAAGCCATCAACATTTATATTTGCAGGAAGTCTTATGATTACCTCTTTATCCGTTCTTTCAATTACCATAATCGTAAAATTTATTAAACAATATAATCAATTCTTTGAACAATAACCTTGGATTAAATCCACTTATTTTTTAAAACTTCTTTAGCGTGATAGGTTAAAATTACATCTGCACCGGCTCTTTTGATGCACATCAATTTTTCCATTGTTGCCTTTTCTTCATTTAGCCAACCACGTTGTGATGCAGCTTTGATCATGGCATATTCGCCACTTACATTATAGGCCGCAATTGGCAAATCAAAATTGTCCTTTAACAATTTAATTACGTCTAAGTAAGCTAGAGCGGGTTTTACCATTAAAAAATCCGCTCCTTCCTGTGTATCCAAAGCGCCTTCAATTAATGCTTCTCGCTGATTTGCGGGATTCATCTGGTAAGTTTTTTTATCTCCAAATTTTGGTGCCGAATCTAAAGCATCTCTAAACGGGCCATAAAAAGCGCTGGCATATTTTGCCGTGTAAGACATGATGGAAACATTACTGAAACCTTCTGCATCTAAAGCTTCGCGGATGTATTGCACTCGTCCGTCCATCATATCTGATGGCGCAATGATATCTGCACCTGCCCTAGCTTGGGCAACAGACATATCACCTAAAATTTTCAAGGTTTTATCGTTGACAATTTCTCCGTTCTCTACCAAACCATCATGTCCGTCGCTACTGTACGGGTCCATTGCAACATCGGTAACTATGCAAGCTTCGGGGAAATGAGATTTTACCTCTTTAATTGCTCGCAGGTACAAACCTTTTTCGTTCACACTTTCGCTCGCGGTTTTATCTTTTAAAGATTCCTCAATATTTGGGAACAAATCAAAAGCTTTTAAACCTAGTTCTAGGCAACTTTCTACTTCACTCAACAAGTTATCGATAGAATATCTGAAAATCCCGGGCATAGAAGCCACTTCGGTTTTCTGATGATTTCCATCGATGATAAACAAGGGGAAAATGAAATTAGACGCTTGAAGATGGTTCTCCTGCACCATATCTCTAATCACCTGCGATTTCCTATTTCTTCTCGGTCTGTTTAACATTTTTATGATTTTTCTTCTAAAATTATTTCTTCCACACCTAAAATTTGGTAAACCTATTTGTGAGATGTTTCCTGTCGTCAACATGACGCAAAGCCGGGTCATTTAGCTCTGTGCCCTCAGCGCCCTCAGTGGTTAGCCTTCGACTCCGCTCAGGCTGACAAACCACCAATTTCTGTGCTCTTTGTGAAAAACTCCGTTAACTCCGTGGTTAGCCTTCGACTCCGCTCAGGCTGACACGAACAGATAGAACATGCCTTATGTAAAAGTTCTCAAATCTCACGTCTCAAACCTCGTATCTGCTTAAACATCAATCCCAAAAACCACCTCTGCCAAACCAATCTCATCCGGAGAAGCCGGTAAAATATACTTTACCCCCATGTCATCAAACTTTTGCCCTGTAGATTTTCCTATGGCAACCACTTGCTGGCCGGGCTGCAATAAGTTATCAGCAAAATAAGCGTCCACGTTTGACGGACTGGTGAACACCAATACATCTGCATAAGCTGGTTCAATCTCTTCTTCTAAAATGGTTTCATAAATAACCAATTCTACAATTTTGGTATTTTCTGATAAGCCTTTTTGTATGCTTCGTAAAGAATCTTTAGCTAAGGGAAACAAAACAGTAGTTCCATTAGCTACCGTCGCAAATTCTTTTGCAACCTCTTCGGTATCACTGCTTTCGCCTACAAATGCAACTGTTTTACCTAATGCTCTTAGCGCATCCTCAGACCCACGGCCAACCACACCAAACTTTGTGTCTTTTGACAGCAATGGATTTAGTGAGAAAAAGTACTCAATTCCGTTTTTGCTACTGAAAAATATCCAATCTACCTGCTTTAATACATAAGAGTCTAATTTATGGATTGTTGGAACGGTCCTAATCAAAGATCTTGCATCAACTTCAATATCATGTTTGCGCAAAGCTTTCCCAAAGTAGCTTTGCTCGCTCAACTCTCTTGATATAAATACTTTTTTAGGAAGGCTGCGGTTTTCCACATCAAACTTTTTCAATATGGTTTCTGCTAAGCCTTCGGTGCTTTTTGCAGTTAGGTAAAGCCTATCCGGAAATTCGTCTTGATCCAGAGATTTTGTAGTCCAAACGTGGAATAATCCATCTTCATCTTTCTCGCAATAACAGCCCAATGGCATGTGGCAACCACCATCAAACAGGTTTAAAACTTTGCGCTCTACGCCAATTCTTTCCGCCACATCTTTATCGTGAATCTGCTGCAGCACCTCAAAAAGTTCTTTATCCTCTTCTCTGGTTTGTACTGCTAAAACACCTTGTGCTGGTGCTGGAACAAGCTCTGCCGTTGGCTCAATTTCTTCGATATAAAACTCGGATAAATCTAGCTTTAACCGGCTAATCCCTGCTTTCGCCATAATAATGGCATCGTATTTTTCGTCTCTTAATTTTTGGATGCGGGTGTTTACATTACCTCTCAAGTTCTCAAATTCCAAATCCGGACGAACCGCTAAAAGCTGCGATTGCCTACGGTTGGATGAAGTACCCACTGTTCCATTATGTTTTACGGATAACTTTTTAGAAGAATCTACGCAGTCTTTTAAAATCAGGATAATTTCTGATGGGTCCTCTCTTTCAGAAACTGCCGCTATAATTAGCCCTGGAGGATTTACAGTAGGTAAGTCTTTATGAGAATGGACGGCCAAATCGATTGATTTTTCCAACAAGTGTTCTTCTAACTCCTTGGTAAAAAAACCTTTGCCTTCTAATTTATCCAACCTCAAGTTTAAGATATGATCTCCCTGAGTTTTAATAATTTTTAACTCTGCGGTGATATTTATTGATGCCAGACGGTCTTTTATGTAGTTTGCCTGCCATGATGCAAGTTCACTGCCTCTTGTCCCTATGGTAATTACTCTGTCCAAAATGTATGATTATAATGCAAAAATAGAATTAAGAATGACCTTCGCACATTGATTTTCAGAAAACTAATGATTTGTAAAGATTATGACCTACTGGTTATTAACCAAAATATCTTTCGCCATAACCATTGGAACGCTAATGTATTTTTTTTCCATATAGCTCATTACTTTTTCTAATACTAGTCTAGAGTTTTCGTCGAGGCCATTTACCTCATCTGCAAAAACAGACGTTAAAGCTCTTTCTTTGATTTCTTTGATTTTAAGTGGCACTTCCCTCATGGCAAGTTCAACCCTGCGTTGCTTCAAAATAGGTTTAAATTCCTTAATGTTCTGCTCTATAATAGCTTCGCCATTAATTAGTTCATGGTAACGTTCTTGCAAATTTTTCTCCGCAATCTCTTTTAAAGATTCTACCTCTATATATTGCACACTATAATCGGCTAGTACTTGTGGATGAACATCATTTGGGACTGCCAAATCAACAATAACTTTAGAGTTTGTATCGCCGTTTAAAAGTTTAGCATAAAGTTCTGAAGTGATGATAGGCTCTTTAGCAGATGTACAGGTGATGATAACATCGAAGCCGTTCTCGAAATTTTGTAGATCGGCTAATTCGTAGGCTTTACCGCCCAGTTGCGAAGCTAAACTTTGTGCTTTACTAAATGTTCTGTTGAAAACAGAAAAATTAGTATAGGTATGCTTTTTAAGATATTTAGCGATGTTTTGATTGGTTTCGCCGGCACAAATAATTAAAATTCTTGAGTTTGAGCAAACATTGAGCTCCTTCAATCGGCGGTAAGCCAAGGAAACTATAGAAATAGGATTTTTCGCAATATTGGTAAACGTATAAACTTCCTTAGCTGTTTTAACCACTCGGTTCATCACTAAACGTAGGTAGTCTCCGGTAAAGCCGCGTAACCTACATTCTTCGTAACTTTTTCTCACTTGGGCCAATATCTCTTTCTCGCCCACTACCAAACTTTCTAAAGAACTAGAAACACGCATTAAATGGTTAAGTGCTTCTTCTTGCTCAAAAACCAGGGAGTTTTCC
>DASSWV010000336.1:0-3957 GCA_035704545.1 Pelobium sp. | reverse complement strand
AAGAAATTATTTCCTTATCTAATTGATACTCGAAGTTGTTTTTCTTAATTGCCATAATCTCCATTTTTAGACATCTGTCTATAAAAATAAGACAATTGTTTTTGAATTGCAAATTTTATTGCAATTTCACTATTGCAACCGCCCAAACATAATCTCCATCATGGCTTAAACTTAAGCTAATTTCTAAATCCATATACAAAGGAGGTAATGTAGCAACTGGCCTTCCGCCGATTTTCGAACGGGTGATTTCTATTTTTTTAAATGAGATAGGTTGTGGATAAATTTGCTTAATGGCCTTATAAACGGCTTCTTTAGCTGCCCAGGTTGAGGCATATCTTAAAATAGGTTCGGCAAACTGCTCGCAAAAAGCAATCTCCTGATCAGTATAAACTTTTTTCTGAAATAAGTTATTAAAAGATTGCTTAAAGTTGGTCAAAAAGACAACATCATTACCAACTGCAAACTCTTGGTTGGGGTTTAGTTCATCAACCAAATGCTCCATTTAAATATCCTCAACTGGCACACCCATAATGTTAAAACCCCCATCAACAAAGTGGATGTTTCCAGTTACTTTTTTTGATAAATCGGAGAAATAATAAAGTGCTGCATCTGCAACATCAGAAGCTTCGATGTTTCCGAGCGGAGCGGTAACTTTACCCAGCTTCCGTAATTTACGCACACCGTTGATCCCTCCGGCAGAAGTTGTCATAACCAATCCGGCAGAAATTGCATTTACCCTCACTCCACTTTTTCTGAAATAGTTAGCCAAATAAAGCATGATATTTTCTAAGGCAGCCTTGTTTAAAGACATTCCGGCATAACCCGGAAAAACCCTTTGCGAAGCATTATAAGTTAAGGTTAAAACCGATGCATTTTTTGCCAACAAAGGTTCTGCAACCCTACAAATCCTCAGTAAAGAATAAGAACTGATATTAAAAGAATCCATCAATTCTTCAAAAGGAATATCAATATAAGAAGGTGCCGGATCATTACTACCAGGTAAAGTATAACACATTACATTTTGGCTACCAAAGGCAACTCCGTGTAAAATGTAATCTATTGCTCCTAATTTTTCATAGATAGCTGTTAAAAAAGCGCTGATTGCTTCTTCATCTCGCACATCAACATCCGCTGCTAAAGTGCTATCCATTCCATTTTGATCCATCAAAAACAAAACTTCGTCTTTGGTATCAGCAACGTAATTTAAAACCACTTTGCAACCCGATTGGTGCAGTTTTAAAGCAACCTGAAAACCTATAGAACTATCGTTTCTTACACCAAAAACTACCGCAACTTTATTTTGATTATTGATCATGAATTATCTTTTGATATGGAAACAGCACTATTTGTACCTCCAAAACCGTAATTTAAGCAAGTAATGCTGTTAATCTCTTTTTTGATGGTTTGTTGAGGCAATAAATCGCGATAAGCAACTAAAGGAGATCTTGAGCCCTCCCATGTATCCTTAGTTTGAAAAGTTTCTAATTCCTCGTTTAAGTTATCCGAGTTTAAACAGGGTAAAACTTCCTGTTGCTGCAACATTAAAACAGCGGCAATAAACTCTACCGCACCGGCAGCACCTAGCATATGCCCAAATTGAGATTTTGGTGCAGAAATATGGTAATCTTTAGCTCCCAATACATCAACAACACTCAATAGTTCAATAGCATCGCCAACAGGAGTGGATGTTCCGTGGACTTTAACCACATCAGGTTTTTTACCACCATCAGCTAAAAGTCCTTTCCAAAGCCTTTTTTGACCGGCGAAAGAAGGATAAAACATATCACCGTCGCCATCAGAATTATTGAAGTAACCATCAATTACCGCAAGAATGTTAGCACCACGGGCTTTTGCCATTTCGTATTCCTCTAAGCAAACAATACCTGCCCCAAAAGAACAAACAAAGCCGTTTCTATCCTTATCAAACGGACGAGAACTTTGCTCGGGGGTAAAACCACGACTTAAAATCTGCATGGCATCAAAACCTATAAAAGTTTCTAACGAAGTTCCTTCAACGCCACCAGCAACCGCCCTATCTTGCAAACCGAATTTTATCAATCGGTAAGCATAACCGATATTCCCTAAACCTGTTGCGCAGGCAGAACCAATCGACTCGCAAACTCCTCTATTTTTTATCAAACAAGAAACGTTGGCCGCATCTCTGTAAACCATTGCCCGGTCAACCGTGTGAGAGCCAGCGGTTCTGGTTTTTTTTCCTAACTCAAAAAAATTATGCCAAGCATGACGTTGAATCACATGGCCACCACCTCCAGAACCTACCACAACAGCTGTTTCTTCTGATTGGGTTTCCGTATCATTCCAACCAGCCATTTTAATTGCATCAAGCGAGCCGAGCATTGCCCACATGCTTCCCATATCAGCTGTGGCTTGGTTAATATTTGGGATACGGTTTAATAAGTCAACATAAACTTCTGGATAGGTAGGAGCTATGGGGTTATAAATTGCTTCCAAATTCATTTCGGCTTCGGTAATGAAACCAGAAACTGTGGAACGAATTTTTTTCCCTTGCTCTACTGCTGTGTCCCATTCTCTAATTAAACTTTGGTTAGAAAAAAGCTTTTTAGAAAAACTATCTAAATTAGCACAGGTTGGGAAAGCTCCTCCCATGCCTACCACAGCAACTCTTCTACCTCCTAAACCCATTTTATCCTCTTTCTTTTGTACGTAAAATTAAGTCAACAATATCTTTCACTGTTGAACCTAAATCGTCAATATCATCGTCTTCAAACTCAACATCAAATTTTTGCTCTGCTTTTGCCGCAATGTTGATCAATTCTGTGGATGGTGTGTTTAAATCAGCCAAAAAATCAGTTTCTTCTGTTACGTTGTTTAGTTTTTCTTGATCTATTGTGCGTACAGTTCTCAATATCTCTACTAAACCGTCAATAATTTCCTGTCTTTCCATGTTTTTATTGTGTAAATATCTCTTTTTTTAAAGCTCTACCAGTAATATCAAATAGCTCTGCAATTAAGGTAAAGTCCTCACTCAATTGGTAATTATCTAATTTTGTTTCGTTAAAATCTTTAAAGTAAGCGTCCAAGTCAAGGTCTTTTGCTACTTTGTAAATCCGCCCATCGGCAACCATTTGCCTAAACTTATAAAATTTTATTTTCCCTAAGCTGATGAACGTTTCGCCCTCGGCTACGTAGTTATGGAAATAAACATTTCCGACACTAATAAACGCTGGGACAAATTTATCTTTTAAATCTTCAGGTTTGCAATTTTGCTTTTGGCATTCTAGAAAAGTAGCACAGGAAACAATTGTTGCCTGCGCAAAAGCTTCAATCTGATCAACACCTCTAAAAACTCCGAAATGATCATTTACATCAAATGCTTTGGGTGTGTAACTGGCAACAATTCCAACCTTAGGTTCATGCCAATGATATTTATCCAACAAACGTTTCGTTGGCCCGTGTAAAAGCATATCTTCTGGCGAAGTTCCAATTAGGTTGCTCATTAAAAAAGTCCTCCGTTAATGTCAATACTACTTCCGTTGATGTACGATGCCTTGTCTGAAAGCAAAAAAGCAACCGTTTCTGCAATTTCATCGGCATTGCCAAATCTTTGCGCAGGTATCATTTTAAGGTATTTTTCTCTCTCCGTTTCAGGGATGGCATCCGTCATTGGGGTTTGGATAAAACCTGGCGAAATACTTAAAACTCTGATTTGATGGCTATGATAAAGCACTCCCACCTCTTTTGCTAAAGATTTTGAAAATGCAATTAGACCCGCTTTTGTAGCCGCATAAACAGACTGAAAAGCGTTCCCAGTTTCGGCAACGCAAGAACTTACGTTAATGATGACACCTTTACCTTTTAACCCGAAGATTTTAGCTACAGTTTTTGAAATGAGGATTGGAGCTTTTAGGTTGACCGCCATCATAATATCAATATCTTTTTCGGGTTGAAAAGTAAGCGGTTTATCCAATGAGATAC
>DASSWV010000273.1:0-3755 GCA_035704545.1 Pelobium sp. | reverse complement strand
CCCGTGTTGGTGGCGAAAAAGAAATTGAAGTAAATGTTCGCGTAATTGCAGCTACCAATAAAGATTTATTAAAAGAAATTGAAGCCGGTAATTTTAGAATGGATTTATACCATCGCTTAAACGTAATCCATATCCACGTTGCCCCATTGGTAGAACGCAGTTCTGATATCCCACTTTTATCCGAAAGCTTTTGCGAGGAAATTTGCAACGAGTATAGTATGCCAGTGAAAAAAATAAGCCCGGGTGCAATGGAGGCATTAAAATCCTTACCATGGACCGGAAACATTCGTGAGCTGAGAAACGTAATTGAGCGGTTGATCATCTTAAGTGATAAAACCATTACAGAAGACAATGTTAGGGCTTTTGCAAACCCAAGCGGCAGCATTTACCATCCAGAAAATGCTTTTGAAACTAAAGGATCTTCTTCTAAAGGATTTGATTACGAAGGTTTCTCTAATTTCCAGGATTTTAAAGACCATGCAGAAATGGAATTCATCAAATATAAATTAGAGAAAAATAATTGGAACGTATCTAAAACCGCCGAAGATATTGAAATACAAAGAAGTCATTTATACAGTAAAATTGATAAGTTCGGTTTAAAAAGAGCAGAATAATTGTTCGTTTATATACTTGAAGAAGCCTTCATCTGTTTACTCAGGTGGAGGTTTTTTGTTTCCATTTTTTCTTCAAATAACCAAAAATTATCAGTATAAATTTTACCTGCTGCTAGAGATTAGGTGTGGTTTAACGCCTTTCCGAAGAGTTTAAGCATAGCAATCTTCTGATTTATAAATGGGTAGGAGTCTTCAGACGATATAAAAGCAATATAATTATTGTGGGTTATTATTCCTTTAATTAAGTAGGGAGTTGGAAACTCCTTTCTATTATTTAATCCAGAGAGACGTTACACTTAACTCGGACAGGTGGGGATTTTTGACAACTAACTCTCCTCCTACTCGTTCGGAATAACGGAGTAATATTTACCTTTACCAAAAATCACAATCAATGAACGTTTTTGAACAACAAAACCACCCAGCACAAGCCTTTGAGCGCCTTTTAGCCATTATGGACGATTTACGAAGCCAATGTCCTTGGGATAAAAAGCAAACGCTAGAAACTTTACGTCACTTAACCATCGAAGAAACTTATGAACTTTCTGATGCCATTTTGGAAGGCGATATGAACGAGATCAGAAAAGAATTGGGCGATTTGATGTTGCATCTGGTGTTTTACGCCAAAATTGGTTCAGAAACAAACGACTTCAACATTGCCGATGTTTTAAACGGCATCTGCGAAAAGTTAATTAATCGCCATCCGCATATTTACAGCGATACCATTGCAGAAACCGAAGAGCAGGTTAAGCAAAATTGGGAACAAATTAAATTGAAAGAGGGGAACAAATCAGTTTTGGGCGGAGTGCCTTCTTCCCTACCCGCTTTGGTTAAAGCTTCCCGCATTCAAGAAAAAGCCAGGGGCGTAGGTTTTGACTGGGAAGAGAAAGAGCAGGTTTGGGCAAAAGTGGAGGAGGAATTACAGGAGTTTAAAGAGGAGTTCACCGTTGTTGATGGTAGAGAAATTGACCAAGACAAAGCCGAGGGAGAATTTGGGGATTTACTGTTTTCATTAATCAATTACGCTCGTTTCATCAACATTAACCCAGAAGATGCTTTGGAAAAAACCAACCGAAAATTCATCAAAAGGTTTCAATACCTAGAAGCTAAAGCAAGTGGAATGGGCAAAGATTTAAAAGACATGACTTTGGCAGAAATGGATATTTTCTGGAACGAAGCAAAAAGTTTGCTATAGCTGTATCATTTGTGCCACCTATGCCGTAATGATGTTAAAAACAAGCCTGTTATGTATTTAAACAACAAACAATCTTTTACTTTTGGCTTTATAATTTTAGCCTTAGTTTTTTTTATCGCCTGCGAAAAAACCATTGAAACAAGCAAAATTATTGGGTTCGGTTCTAGGGTAGAATTAAAGCAAACAGAGTCGATTTGGTTTGGAGCAGATAGCCTAACAGGTTTGCAGGTTAGGGTAAATGAAATTACGGACAGTAGATGTCCGGAAGATGTAAATTGCGTTTGGGCTGGCGAAGCAAAAGTAGATTTATTGGCAGTACAGACCCAAGACTCGGTAAATTTAAAGTTAACTATTGACCCTACTAACACCTATCAAATAGACACACTGGATTTTACACTCAACAGTAAAAATTATAAAGCATTGCTATTTGCAGTTGACCCGTATCCTAACACAAAAAACGAAGGCGCAAAATTTGCTACTTTAACTGTTTTACAATCAAATTAAGTAGTGAACAGCTGAATGCGAAAACCTTATAGCGAATATAGCGAGCAGGAGTTAATTGACCGATGCAGAAAAGACGATGCCAAAGCTCAAGAAATGCTTTACAAACGTTTTTATGCTTATGCTATGGCTATTTGTGTACGTTATTGCATTAACCGGGATGACGCTTTAGAGGCTGTAAACGATGCTTTTATCAAGCTGTTTAAAACCATTAAAACCTTTGAACATAGCCGCCTGATTAAACCTTGGTTTAGGCAAATTGTAGTAAATTCTGCGATTGATAACCGAAGAAAAAATTTAAAATATGCTAACGTTTTAGATATTGAAGATACGGAAGAGCCGTTTAACAATGCAAATATCATCAGTAAAATAAATGCTGACGAAATTTTAAGTTTATTAAAAGATTTGCCTGAAATGCATAGGGTAGTTTTTAACCTGTACGAGATTGATGGCTATACACACGAAGAAATCTCGGATATTTTAGAAATGCCATCAAGCAGTTCTAGGGTTTATTTATCAAGAGCAAAAGAGAAGTTAAGAAAATTAGTAAAGGCTCATTTTTATTTGAATTATGAACGAGCAATTTGATAGAGCTTTAAGAAACCACATTAGAGATACATTTGATCATTACGATGATTTAATGGCTGATGATGGCTGGGAAAAATTTAAAAAACAGAAAAACAGAAAAAAACATGGCCTTATTTTCTGGTATGGTTTACCAAGCGGTATTGCTGCGGCTTTAGCTTTGTTATGGCTTTTCAATACCAGTACAACGGAGCTTATAAAGCCTAATAATCAAACGATTGCGCAAAATAAATTTTCAATTTCACCACAGGACACA
Organism: Pelobium sp.; assembly: GCA_035704545.1. Lineage (GTDB taxonomy): Bacteria > Bacteroidota > Bacteroidia > Sphingobacteriales > Sphingobacteriaceae > Pseudopedobacter. The sequence continues at coordinate 607 of DASSWV010000273.1, read as the reverse complement.
GTTAAAAACACAGAAAATAAAAATAAAGAAAGAAACGTTGCTACCACTTCAAATCAAAATAAGTCGATTTCTTTAAACTCAGTAAATAACAGACCTGAGCAGGTGTTAAATCCGGAAATAGAAACTTACACGGTTGTTTCTAATATCACAAAAAGACAACAACTTGACTTAATTAACGTGGAAAGTAAACCTTTTACTACTGCCATAAATAAGTCTGTGCAACCAATTTTATCAATCAACGAACCAAATAGGATGGTTCAGAGCTCCATTGAAATTGACAACCGAGAATATTTAGCATTTAACTCTGCACTTATAAAAAACACGCCCGATTATCCAACAAAAAAGATTGCGGAAACAAAGAAGACTGATAAAAAGAAAGGCAGTAAGTTCAATTTTGCCGTTGATGCCAATACTTATTACAGTTTTACATCAGCAGGAGTTGCCGATGATTTAAATATGGGTGTCGGCATTTTATCGGAGTTAAAGTTGAGTAAACGCTTAAGTGTAAACTCGGGGATAGGCATAAATAGGCAAAGCGCAATTTACCAAAATTCACAAAATGCAGGTTTAGAAGAGTATTCTAGTCTTGCATCACCAAATAGCCTTG
>DASSWV010000241.1:0-5986 GCA_035704545.1 Pelobium sp. | reverse complement strand
AGCAATGCTAGTTGGATGTGGGGTGCAGATTTAACACTTGCAAGTGGCTTAGATTTAATCTCTTGGTGGGGTCAGGTTGATATTTTTACTTACAGCTATGCTTGGGCTGGAGATCCGAAGGTAATGGATGCAGGTTTGTTTGCTCAAATTAAACCTACCGATATCAGGAAAGGGCAATTTGATACCAGACTACGTCCAAGGAACAAATTTTTTGATCCTGCTAGAGTGATAGGTGGGCAAAGAAATGTAACAACGGATTACGTTTACATGCGTATGGAGGAAATGTACCTACTAAATGCAGAGGCGAAAGCCAAATTAAATCAAGACGGCTTAGCAATCACTCGTTTGAAAGAATTATTAACCAAAAGAATGCCTGATGCGAGTTATGTTGACGCACTTAGTGGGCAAGCTTTAGATGACGAAATTTATTTGCAGACAAGAATTGAGCTTTGGGGCGAGGGAAAAAGTTACTTAGCGATGAAAAGAAACAAAGCAACAATTACAAGAGGTACAAATAGCACTTTTTTTGCCGGTCAATCTTTTCCGTACGATGATGATAGATTAACTTTCCCAATTCCACAGGCAGAGATTATAAATAATCCTGCAATAACGGGAAATTAAAACACAGAATTTTCTATTAAGCCTCATAAGCAACTTGCTTGTGAGGCTTTTTTATGATAATAGATTTCACCCACACCAAATTCCCTATCTTTGCGTTTTCAAAAATAAATCCAATATTTTAATGACGTATTTCAGGTATTTGCTCTTCTCTATTTTATTCAGCAGTCTTTCATTAACATCTTTAGCACAACCGCTTTCTCCAAAAAGAGAATTCCGTGGCGTTTGGGTAGCCACCGTGGTCAATATTGATTGGCCAAGCAAAGCCGGGTTAACCACCCAACAACAAAAAGCCGAGTTAGTTAAATTGTTGGATAAACACCACGAGCAAGGCATTAACGCCATTATGTTTCAAATTAGGCCCGCAACTGACGCTTTTTACGCAAAAGGAACCGAGCCCTGGTCGCAATACCTAACCGGCAAACAGGGACAAGCACCAAATCCCTTTTATGATCCTTTACAGTTCGCAATAGAAGAGTGCCACCAACGTGGAATGGAATTACATGCTTGGTTTAACCCGTACCGGGCAACTTTTGATGGTAAAGAAGAGAACATCACTAAAGACCATATCACTAGAGAGAAACCGCACTGGTTTTTCAAATACGACGGAAAAAAGCTTTTTAACCCCGGTTTGCAAGAAGTACGTGAGTACATCAATAAAATAATCTTGAACGTGGTAGACAATTATGATATTGATGGCGTTCATTTCGACGATTACTTTTACCCTTATGCTATAAAAGGTCAATACATTAATGATGAGGCTACGTTTTCACAATTTAATAGAGGGATAAAAGATATCAAAGATTGGCGCAGAGACAATGTTAACCTATTGATCAAAGCTGTAAATGACAGCGTTCATGCACATAAAAGTTATGTGAAGTTTGGTGTAAGCCCTTTCGGTATCTGGAAAAATAAGTCGCAAGACCCAGAAGGTTCAGTGAGTTACGGAGGAGATTCGTTCTTCGGTATTTATGCCGATGCCAGAAAATGGGTGCAGGAAGGCTGGGTAGATTATATTAACCCACAGATTTACTGGGCTTTTGAAACCAGGGCGGCACCTTATGGCAATTTGGTTGACTGGTGGAGCAATAACGCTTTTGGCAGGCATTTATATATTGGGCATGGGGCATATAAAGTTAATGCCACCCGAGATTGGGCATGGAAAAATGCCGGTCAGATTGGCCGACAAATCTCTTACAACAGAGCAAATCCTAGGGTACAAGGAAGCGTTTTCTTTAGCTCCAAGTCATTAACAAAAAATCCTTTGGGCATATCAGATACTTTAAGCCAAAATTATTACAAATACCCAGCTCTGCCTCCCTTAATGTTATGGCTTGATTCGGTGGCGCCAAATAAGCCCCAGAACCTTTTAGGTATTGAAGGCGAAACGGGTGTTTTATTGAGCTGGAAACTGCCGTTGCCAGATAACAAAGGCGAGAAAGCCTATGGTTTTGTAATCTATCGATTTGAGCATGATCAACCAATTGATGTTTCCGATGTTACTGCTATTAAAAAAATATACTACGGAGACATTACTTCTTGGGAAGATACCTCTGTAGAAAAGGGTAAAACTTACAGCTATGTGGTTACTGCACTGGATCGCGTAAAAAATGAGAGCGAGCCATCTGTGGCGTTTAAAATTATGTTAAAAAGAGCTCCTGTAAAGTAGCGTCATTATCAGGAAATATTTCTCCATTTGCTCGCTTTACCTATAGCATCGCTAATAAAAAAGACCATTTCTGTACGGAAATGGTCTTTTTTGATTTACAATCTTGCTTAAAAAACAAAGTTCACTGTAGCGATACTATTGTTTCCCCTGTCTAAGGTTTGTTGCATACTGTAAGTGTCATTCTGTAAGTTGATAATGGCAACCTCTCTTCTGTTAATTTCCGTTGGACTTAGCGTAGGTCTTAACGTAGTGAGCTGTGTTCTTGCTCCGGTTAACTTTTCAATTGCTAGCGCTAAAAGCTGTTCTCCAACAGATAGTGTTTCGGTAGTTTGCACATATTGGTTGTAATAATCTGTTCTGGTGTTCCAATAGGTGTCGCTGTAGCTACTTCTGTCCCAATCTTTACATTCTCCTTGGTAATCACCATGTCTTAAATGTGCTTGTAAAGCATTTTCCGAAACATTAATAGTTACCGGATAATCAGATCCATTGGGTTTATGGCACAGGCTAACCTTTTTGTTGCCCTTAGGTTTCTTTACTTCATCATATCTATCGCCATTCCACCAATTTACTCCTTGGTAATAACGTTCATTAACCCACCCAGATTTTTTATGTCCTTTAATTTTGGCCATTCTCACCTCAAAACGCTCATCATCCCATTTTCCGTCGTCCCAACGGTCGGTAACTTTCCATTTTTTACCTTTAAAAGCTTTATCGTCTTTGTCTTTCCAATCTTTGTCCTTTTGTTTATTATCCTTGTAGTTTTGGTTTTTTTTATGGTCATTATCTTCATGTCCATGTTTGCCATTTCCATGATCATCGTGGTCTTTACCTTTTTTTTCTACTTTGTTATGATGGTCTTTTTGTTCTTTCTGATCTTTGTTCTTTTGGCTATTGCCCTGATCAAAATTTGCGGTAAACATCATCAACGGGATAATGGCTACACTTGTTAAATATCCTAGTCTCATGTTTCTTAGCTTTTAGGTGTAAATTCTTTATCTAGTTCCATCATTGATTTTTGCAAATCCTCAATTTGAGTGGATACTTCGGTTTCCAATTGTTTTAGGGAATCTTGTGTTGATTCCATTTTTGCAATTTCCGGCTCTTTCGCCTTATTGCTACAAGATGAAGCTAATCCTAGACACAAAGTGCCACAGATAAAGCCATAGTAAATTGATTTTTTCATTTTAATGATATTTATTAAGTGGTTTATTTATATTTTTTTAAATGGATTTTAACCTGCGTTAACGATGGTAACGGCATCCTTTATTCCAATTTTTCATTGGAATAAAGATACAGTGGACAGCGTGTTAAAACGCCAAAGCACCAATCGCTATTCAAATTAATTAACTTGTAATTACAAACAAACTGCCACAAAATGTGAAGAAATCTTTTTTAATAATGAATACATATTTTACATCTTCGTAATTCAAAAAAAACAGCATGACAGAACAGCATATCTTTTTAGTTGCCCAAGAATTAAACCTTGGAAGCAAGCAAGTACAAGCCACTTTAAATTTGCTTGATGAAGGAGCAACAGTGCCGTTTATCTCAAGATACCGTAAAGAAATGACCGGAAGCCTAGATGAAGTACAGGTGGCAACAATTAGAGACCGCATTCAGCAGTTAAGAGATTTGGATAAGCGCAAAGAAGCGGTTTTAAAATCTATCGAAGAGCAAGGAAAACTTACTGATGAGCTGAAAGAAGCAATTGTATCTGCCGAAACCATGACGCTTTTAGAGGACATTTATTTGCCATATAAACAAAAACGAAAAACCAAGGCATCCATGGCTCGTGAAAAAGGTTTAGAACCTTTGGCTTTGAGTATTTTTGAACAAGACCAAAACAACCCTGAAACAGAAGCGGATCAATATATTGATGCAGAAAAAGGCGTAAATAATACGATAGAAGCACTACAAGGCGCAAGAGATATTATTGCAGAAATGATTGCCGAGAATGCGGAAACCCGGTTGGCTTTGCGAAACCTGTTTTTTGATAAAGGCGTTTACAAAGCAGAGGTTTTAAAAGGAAAAGAAGAAGAAGGGATAAAGTATAAAGATTATTTTGATTGGAGCGAGCCGGTAAAAACTGCGCCATCACACCGTATTTTGGCCATGCGCCGTGGCGAGAAAGAACTGGTTTTAAAGTTGGATGCTTTGCCAGAAGAAGACGCTGCGGTAAATATTTTGGAGCAACAGTTCATCAAAGGCAACAATAAAAAAAGTGCAATGGTAAAGCAAGCTTTAGAGGATAGCTACAAGCGCTTGCTAAAACCTTCCATGGAAACAGAAACCCGTTTAAAATCTAAGCAATTGGCAGATGAAGAGGCTATCCGAGTTTTTGCAGAGAATGCCCGCCAGCTTTTACTAGCAGCACCAATTGGCCAAAAAAGGGTTTTGGCTTTAGACCCAGGTTTTAGAACCGGCTGTAAATTAGTTTGTTTGGATGAGCAAGGAAAACTATTGGAAAACGCGACCATTTACCCACACACGGGTGCTGGCGTGGCAAAAGAAGCAGCGCAAACTTTAAGGTATCTGTGCGAGAAATATAAAATTGAAGCGATTGCGATTGGCAACGGAACTGCCGGTCGAGAAACAGAAGATTTTGTAAAAGCCCAAAATTTAGAAGGCGTAATGACGGTAATGGTGAACGAAAGTGGCGCATCTATTTATTCGGCATCGGATACGGCAAGGGAAGAATTTCCTGATCATGATGTTACGGTGAGAGGAGCGGTTTCTATCGGTCGTAGAATGATGGATCCCTTGGCAGAACTGGTAAAAATTGACCCAAAATCTATCGGAGTTGGGCAATACCAACATGATGTGGACCAAAACAAATTACAAACTTCTTTGGACGATACGGTGATCAGTTGTGTAAACGCCGTGGGTGTAGAATTGAACACCGCATCCAAACAGATTTTGGCCTATGTCTCTGGTTTAGGCCCGCAATTGGCACAAAACATTGTGGATTACCGCAATTTACATGGTGCATTTAAAAATAGAGCTTCCTTAAAAAAAGTAGCCCGTTTGGGCGATAAAGCGTTTGAACAAGCTGCCGGATTTTTACGCATCAGAAACGGCGAGCACCCTTTAGATGCCAGTGCGGTACACCCAGAACGTTATGCTTTGGTAGTACAAATGGCCAAAGATCTAAATTGTAAGCTGGAAGATTTATTAAAAGATGCCACATTAAGACAACAAATTGATTTGAAAAAGTATGTGTCTGATGAAGTTGGTTTACCCACGTTAAAAGATATTGTTGCGGAATTGGCCAAACCTGGCCGCGACCCGCGTGAACAATTTGAAGCTTTTGCTTTCGCCGATGGTATCAACAAAATTGAGGATTTAAAACCAGGAATGAAGTTGCCGGGCATCGTAACTAACATCACCAACTTTGGTGCTTTTGTGGATATAGGGGTTCATCAAGATGGTTTAGTGCATTTAAGCCAAATGGCAGATAAATTTATCTCGAACCCAAATGAAGTGGTAAAGGTTTCGCAAAGAGTTCAGGTAACTGTGGTTGATGTGGATGCCGCTCGTAAAAGAATTTCTTTAACCATGAAATCTGGCGAAAAAAAGACTGCTGAACCCAAAGAGCGTAAACCTGCTGTTAATCAAACACCTCAACCTCGCAAACCAGAGCAAGCATTCAAAAAGAAAGAACCCGTAGCGAAAGCTTCAGAAAGTGACATGGCGACT
>DASSWV010000236.1:0-3003 GCA_035704545.1 Pelobium sp. | reverse complement strand
ATTACAGTAGATAACGTGACAAAAAAAGTTTCAGCGACTTTTAATTTGGAAGCAGGTGGACCAACCGTTAAACTAAAGTCTGTACGTTTGTATGCCTTTAGCGACATTTATGTGGGCGAACCAACTAAATTTAATACCACTGGCGCTGGTTTTACTCAAACCTTTACCCCATCAAAAGTAATTGACTCTACACCAATAACACTTACCATAGATTTAACGGCTAACGCCACATTATTTCCGACTGGCAGAGACTATTTCTTTAGAGTTGGTGCCCTTGCGGATGTGACTGGAGTTGGAACTGTGAGGTCTAACTATGCTCCTAATGTAAAATTAGCTCTTTAATATAAATTAATTAATAAATAACATGATGAGAAGATGTTGCACAACGCAAAATCTTCTCATCATTATAATTTCAATACAGATATACCCCAAAAAAGGAGTGGCTTTAAATTATAAAAATCAATTAATTAATGTAATCCATTGATTTTTAGCAAATACAATATATTATGGAAAAAATTTGGGTAATTCTTGTTTGCAGTGTTTTAGCTCTTAAAACATTTGGACAAAATACAAATATTGATAAGCCCTTAACTGATGTTCAGATTATTCAGCTTATCAATCTACACCAACCGTTAAAAGGAGCAACTGTCCCGCCTGATATTAAATCTCAGATTGGTGCAACACATGTTGCAGGCAAGTATTTTTTTACAGAAGAGCCATATTTAATAGAAGGTAGTAGGAAAATGAACGAACTGGGTTTTGGAGTTTTAAAATTGTGGTTCAGAAAAAGTGGAGGTGGTTACCCATTTAACTCTGATTGGAATATAGACAAAAATATAACGCTTAAGCAATTGGCGCAGCATCCATATTTTACAGAATGCTTTGATATGCCATTTAATACATTTGGCTTAAGTGTGGAGGGTGCTGGCATAAACACCACAGACGCATCAGCAGAAGCTGAGAAAGAAGAAATTTATGAGCTTACCAAATTTTTGCTTGAAAAATATCGTAACCGGGATGTAACATTCATTATTCATAATTGGGAAGGCGATTGGATGATGAGGGGCGGTACCGGAAGCGAAGCAAGATGGTCGCGTATGCCAGGGCAACTAATCAAAGCTGTTGATGGCGATCGTTATACCGTAAAAGTACCCGCAGATTCTGCACAGCGTGTTAATGCAATGGCTAAATGGTTTAAAGCAAGACAAGATGGCATAATCAAAGCTAGAAATGAAGTTAAAGACAGTAAGTGTAGAGTTTATCATGCAATAGAAGCTAATAAAGTGATGGATAGTCAGAGTGGAATTCCGGGCATAGTAAACAGTGTACTACCTCTGGTAGAAACAGATATGGTTTCCTGGTCTTGTTATGACGGACTGGATGAAACGGGACTTAATTTATATAAAGGTATCCAATACATTAAAGAAAATATCAGGCCCACCAAATATATGGAAGGTAAAAAAGTAGTTTTTTTAGGAGAGATAGGTATTCCAGAACAACGATACGAGGGTTTAACTGAATTTGCACCCGTAGTAAAACGATGGGACGCATATGTTGGAGTTTGCCAGGCTTTAAAAGTTCCCTACCTAATACAATGGGAGCTTTATTGTAATGAGCCCAAAGATGAGTCTCTACGCAATAAGGTAGAGGTAAGAACTACAGATGAAATGAGAGGTTTCTGGCTGATAAGACCAGACGGTAGTAAAGGATTTGCCATGCAATATTTTGATATTTTATTGAAAAATGCAGGAAAAAAAATCCCAACGGATGAGCTACCTATTGTACAAAGCGAATAACCTGTTATCCCAGATTGAAAGTCATTTCCAATGATAGATATTGCGCAATCAATTATGGACGAACATCCGATTAAGCTAAGAGTCAAGGTGCTTTGGTACCGTAAACAGAATTTACAATACAATAATTATAACATGAATAATAATTTTAAAAGGCGAAGCGAAATTAGCAAAGCTAAACTTAGGTTGGTTTTACTGAGTGCATTTGTAGGTATGGCATTCCAGGCTAGCGCACAACAGTATAAACTTAACTATGGTTTATCTCAACCACAAGATGCTAATACTTTACCAAAATCTGCTGTACCAGTGGTAGCCCCTCAAAAGAAAGCTAAAGTTGCACCTAAAACTATCTTAGTGTCTTTAAAAGACAATATCTATAATATTAAAGGAGGCTGGGAACTACAGGCAGAAAAAGAAATATATGCCTCTGGCGAGTACATCTCCTCAGCCAATTTAGATACCAAGCAATGGTATAATGCCACCGTACCCGGTACGGTTTTAACTACTTTGGTTGATCAAGGCGTATATCCAGATCCTTATTTTGGGCTAAATAACCTCGCTATTCCCGATAACTTATGTCGGCAAAACTGGTGGTACCGTACTTCTTTTGAAACGCCAAAAGATAATCCGGCTAACAAAAAAGCGTGGTTGATGTTTAACGGTATCAATTACCAGGCTGACGTATGGCTCAACGGGCATTTATTGGGGAAAATAAGCGGTGCTTTTAAACGTGGCAAGTTTGATATTTCAGAGTATTTGAACCCTAAGGGAGTTAATACCATTGCAGTGCGGATTATCCCGCCACAAAATCCAGGCATTCCACATGAAGAATCTCCAAGCGCCGGCAGAGGACCAAATGGAGGTCTGTTAACTACAGATGGACCAACATTTATTTCATCCGAAGGATGGGATTGGATTCCGGGAATAAGAGATAGAAATATAGGTATTTGGCAAGATGTAAAGTTGCAGTTTACAGGCGATGTAAATATCATTGACCCTCAAGTAATCACTGACTTGCCTTTGCCCGATACTACTAAAGCTAATATTACAGTTAAAACCGAGATTAGAAATAACGCTAATAAAGCACAAACTGTAACTGTTAAAGGTGAAATTGAAGGCATAAGCTTTACCAATAATTATCAGTTAAAAGCAAACGAGGCAAAGCAAATTGAATTTAACCCAACGCAGTTTGCTCAATTAAAATTTAAAA
>DASSWV010000208.1:0-2110 GCA_035704545.1 Pelobium sp. | reverse complement strand
CAATAGGATTATTAAAACGTAAATGGTTGCCCGATGTAGCACTATTTCTTGCATTTAAATTATTGATGTTAAAATCTTGACCTGTACCTCCATCAAAATCAATTTCACTTGTGCCACCGGCAATATGTGTAATACTACTACCGGCAATTAATGCGACATTAGGAGTTAATAGCGTAGCTTGAGAGGTAGGGTCGTTAAACGCCCAATAATGTAAAAGGGCATCTGTAAAAACCGGGTTGCCTTCTAAAGAAAAATTATCGAAACGGTTATTCCCTGCTGTACCTCCTCCGCCTGCGGTAAAACTAATTCTGATTTTAAAATTGGGATTATCTTTTACAGCAGCGATGGCAGAAAAATCTAAAGTTTGCAGGGTTGGATCGCCATCTACCGGCAAAATGGTAGTGAAATTTATAAAAGTAGTTCCATCTGTACTATAATCTATTATTTGATTATAAGCGCCTGAACCTGAACGACGTGTAGCATATTTTACAATCACATCCTTGTAACCCGTAGTGGGTAAAGCAAATACTAGATTGCCTCCAACCGGATTATTAAATCTCAAAGAGATCCAGCAGCATCGCTGTTTCTGGCATTGGGATTAGTGGTTTCAAATCCCTGCCCTGTTGTATTGTTTGTAATAAGAATTTCACTATTGGTTATCACATTGTGGGTAATTGTACCGGTAGTTCCTACTGAAGGGCTCAGTAATAGGGTTTCTGAACCCGAATCATTAAAATTCCAATGGTGCACTAATGTTTGAGCTTGTGTTACCAAACAGAAAGCACATAACCATGTAAAAAGTAGTAGTTTTTTTTTCATATCCTTGTTTAAAAGTTAAACTTTTTTCAAGGCTGAAATTAGAGGTAGTATGTTATAGCGACATAAACGATTTATTAAACTTAGATAAAGTTTAGCGTTCCAATATTAAGTCTAACTGCATTGAGTGAATATGGCACAAGAGGGTTTTGTGTTTTTAGAAGGCCGTTTAGATGCTAACCAGCTCACTTAATAGCGTTACCGGCATAAAGCATTAAAGAGAGTGATTATTTATTCACCTCTCCTTTTTTTACTGTTAGCACATCCTGACCGGTTGCATCGCCTTGTTCTTGCAGTTTTCCAAACGCGGCAGATGTTGCGTAATCAATAATTTCTTGTGGTTTTTTTTGATTGTAGAATCCGTAGATTAAGCCAGCCATAAAGCAATCTCCACTGCCAGAACGGTCAACCACGCCTTCGCAATTAAACTCTTGTGATTGGTAAGATTTGCCTCCGGTAAATAAACTGGTGTAATATTTCAACTCATTTGCATCGCTATCAAACCTAAAAGTGTTGGCAACGCTTTTCACTTTCGGGAATTTTTGTATAATTTCTTTAGAAGTTAATTCGGCATGAGACAAATAATCTTCTCGTTTTCCTCTATTGTGGATATCCTCATCAATACTTGTTCTTAACAAACTATTTGCCGACCAGATATTGCCCATCACTACATCGCAATGTTCAATCAGTCTGGGCATCACCTCAATCGGTTCTTTTCCGTATTTCCAGAGTTTAGAACGATAATTTAAATCACAGGAAATAGTAATTCCTTTTTTAGTAGCGGCTTCAATTCCTTCTAAGCAAACGTCGGCAACATTTTCATTCAACGCGGGACTAATGGCGGTAAAGTTAAACCATGAAACATCCCGCAGTACTTTGTCCCAATCAATCATCCCGCGTTTAAGCTCAGAGAAAGAAGAATGAGCTCTATCGTAAACCATGCTTCCTTTTAAATCGGCACCACGCTCCAGGTAATAAACACCAATTCTATCGCCACTGTATAAAATGGATGAGGTAAAAATTCCTTTATAATCCAGGTAATCTACCACATGCCGACTCATAAAATTATCCGGCAAAACCGTACAATAACGCACCGGCACATTCCAACCGGCAAGCGCTGTTGCAGTGTTGGCTTCTGCCCCACCCATGTAAAGTGTAAAAGGATTTTTTTCTGATTGCGGATCGTTCGCCGGCGATGGAGATATTCTTAATAACAGTTCGCCAAAACAAAGTACTTTTTTCATGAAATTTATCTTTATAGCTTGGTTAGCTTTGATGTTTTCTTGCTTTTTAA
>DASSWV010000172.1:0-6036 GCA_035704545.1 Pelobium sp. | reverse complement strand
TCAAATTACAGTTAAGGCACTATATACCAAAGATTCGATGGTTCTGGAAATCAAAGATGATGGCAGAGGTTTTTTGATTGAAACAAGCGGCGAGCAATACGGTTCCGGATTAAAGAATATCAAAAAAAGGGCAAAGATATTAGGTGCAACCATCAGTGTACAGTCTGTTTTAGGTTTGGGAACAACAATTATTTTAACCGTTCCCATAAATAATACTACCAATGAGAAAAATTAGAATAGCATTAGCAGATGATCATCAGCTTTTTAGAAGTGGGCTGGTATCCTTATTAAAAGATTTGCCAGAATTTGAAATTATATTTGAAGCAAGCACCGGCGAAGAAATATTAGATAAAATGGCAGGTAAATTGAAACCTGATATTTTACTGCTAGATATTAAAATGCCAAAAGGAACAGGCTTTGATGTGGTTGCCAAAGTGAAAGCAGATTATCCGCTCATTAAAATTATTGTGCTTTCTATGTTTTCTGACGAGGCAACAGTGATGAAAATGATTAAAGCAGGGGTGGAAGGCTATGTTTTAAAGGATGCCAATCAACAAGAATTTATCGATGGGATTTATGCGGTATCAAAGGATGAAATTTACTACTCTCAGGGTATAAATAAAGTGATTCAGAAAAGTTTTTTGAAACCCTCTCAAGCTCGAACAAAACTAACTGCTAACGAGACTGTTTTTTTAACGCTGCTTTGCCAGCAGCTCAGTAATAAAGAAATTGCCGACAAAATGTGTTTAAGCGTGAGAACCATTGACGGTTACCGCGATCAGCTTTTTGAAAAGCTGGAGGTAAAAAGCAGAATTGGTTTGGTACTGTATGCTATCAAAAATAAAATTGTGGAGATTTAGGAACCAACTTTCTCCGATGGGATGAGGATAAATTAGGTGATGCAGGTTGCAATCGAGTTTCTAGCTTACCTAATTTCTGAAACTGAATAAAATAAAAAGAGTTCCAAAAAAAGAGAAAGTTTTTATCTCGTTTTGAAACTCCTTAAAGAAAAACTAAACTTACTGAACAATAAATTTGCCGTTCATGATAGAGTAGTGGCCCGGGAAAGAACATAAGAAGTCATAAGTTCCTTTCTCTGGCGCTGTAAAAGTAATGGTGTCACTTTCTCCTCCACCAATTACTTTAGTGTGAGCAATTACATTACTGTCATCTGTTGGGATGTAATTGTTGTCTTTAGCAGCCATTGCAGCCATTGCAAAATCAGCCATTACTGTACCTTGCGTTAAAAGCACAAAGTTGTGCCCCATTGCAGTTAAAGGCTGAGTACCCGTATGGTTCAATGTTAAAACCACAGTTTGACCAGCAGTTACGATAATTTCAGCTTTATCAAATTTCATCATGTCATTTGAGTTCAAGGTGATTTCAACAGTGTCACCACTAGCAACTGAAGCTTCATCGCTCATTTCGCCAGCTACTGGAGCCTCAGTTTCTGTAGTTTTCTGATTGTTTGTACATGCAAGCAATGTGGTTAAACTTAATGCAAGCATTAAAAATGTGTACTTTAATTTTATCTGTTTCATATTATAAGAATTTTCAGCAAATTTAATAGAAAATGGCCTTGCTGAAACGTGATTTAAGTCACAAAATAGCTGGGATTGGGCTAACTCTGTAATAGCAAGGTAATAATACGGTTTGATTTTTTCCAACCCTTATTATATAAGATGACTATTTATAATAAACAAGATTTGCGGTTAGGGATTGGAACGGATACCGGCCTGTGAATAATGCCTTGTGCAGTATGAGTGTAAAGCCCGCCCCGTCTGCTGGCAGAAAACGCCCAAATTATGAATTCAAAAATTGAACTTACCATCCAAACCTATAACCTATTACTTAAAACTTACCATCTATTACTTAGACCTTACGCCTTAAACCTTCCACCTTAAAAAAACCTTCTCCCAACCCTTTGATATATAAAAGCATAGTTCTATCTTTGCAGTCCCTAAAAATTAGGGGGATAAAATAATTTATTAATTAAATACAAAGCAAGTGAATACGTTAAGTTACAAAACTGTCTCTGCCAATAAAAAGACCGTTGACAAACAATGGGTTGTTGTTGACGCTCAGGGCGAGATTTTGGGGCGCTTGTCTTCTAACATCGCTAAGGTGATCAGAGGAAAAAACAAGCCATCTTTTACCCCACACGTAGACTGCGGCGATAATGTAATTGTTATCAATGCAGACAAGGTTAAATTGACAGGTGATAAAATGTCTGACAAAGTTTATGTTAGATATACTGGCTACCCAGGTGGTCAGCGTTTCATTACTCCAAAGGAGTTGATGGCAAAACACCCTACTCGTGTTATTGAGAAGGCTGTACGTGGTATGTTACCTAAAACTCGTTTAGGTAGAGCAATTTTCAAAAACTTGTATATCTATGCAGGTAATGAGCATCCACATGCTGCACAAAACCCTAAAGAAATTAAATTTTAAATTTAAAGGAGAAAAGAAATGTCAGTTACTAACACTTCTGGAAGAAGAAAAACTGCAGTTGCCCGCATCTATTTAAAAGATGGCAACGGCACTATTACCGTAAACGGTAAAGACCATAAAGAATATTTCCCAACATTGCCTTTACAATATATTGTGAACCAAGCATTTATAGTTGCTGAAGTTACAGGACAGTATGATGTGAATGTGAACGTTGCTGGCGGTGGCGTTAAAGGACAAGCTGAGGCTGTTCGTTTAGCAATTGCTAAAGCAATTGTTGAATTAGACGCTATTAGGAAGCCATCTTTGAGAGCTAAAGGTTTAATGACGCGTGATAACCGTATGGTTGAGCGTAAGAAACCAGGTAGAGCAAAAGCTCGTAAGAAATTCCAATTCAGTAAACGTTAATATTCGGAGGACAAGACAATGGCAAGAACAACTTATCAGGACTTATTGGATGCAGGTGTACATTTTGGTCACCTTACCCGCAAATGGAATCCGAAAATGGCGCAATATATTTTTATGGAGCGTAACGGAATCCACATTATCGACTTAAACAAAACTTTAACAAGAGTTGAAGAAGCAGCTTCTGCTATCAAACAAATTGTTAAATCTGGTCGTAAAGTATTATTTGTTTCTACAAAGAAACAAGCTAAAGACATTGTTGCAGAATACGCAAAATCTGTAAACATGCCTTTCGTAACCGAAAGATGGTTAGGTGGTATGTTAACCAACTTTGCTACTGTTAGAAAGTCGATCAAGAAGATGACCAACATCGACAAGATGACTAAAGACGGTACTTACGATGTGCTTTCTAAGAAAGAAAAATTAATGATCCAGCGTGAGCGTATCAAATTGGAAAGCCTTTTAGGAGGTATTGCTGATTTAAACCGTTTACCAGCTGCATTATTTTTGATCGACGTTAAAAAAGAGCATATCGCTGTAACTGAGGCTTTAAAGTTAAATATCCCTACTTTTGCAATGGTGGATACTAACTCTGATCCTTCAAACATCGATTTCCCTATCCCAGCTAACGATGATGCTACTAAATCAATCTCATTAATTACAAGTATCATTATCGATGCGATTAACGAAGGTTTAGAAGAACGCAAGCAAGAGAAAGATGCTGAAAGCGATAAAGAAGCTGCGGCTGAAAAAGCAAAAGTTGACGCTCCGGTAGCTAAAGAAGAAAAAGCTCCTACAGAAGCTGGCAAAAGAACTCGTAAAATTGCTGATGCTGGAACTCCAGTAGCTGAAGAAACTACGAAAGAAGTTGCTGCTGAAGAAGCAAAAGGAGAGTAAAAGCCTCACCCAACCTCTCCGAAGGAGAGGAGTTATGGTGGCTCTGCTATCTAAAAAATAATACATAAAATATTCACGCTCTACCTCTCCCCCCTCAGGGGGGAGTGGGAGGGGGCTTAAATTTTCATAAAATGTCTACAGTACAAATTTCTGCAGCAGATGTAAACAAACTTCGCCAGCAAACTGGCGCAGGTATGATGGATTGCAAAAAAGCTTTAACAGAAGCTAACGGCGATTTTGAAGCTGCAACTGATTATTTACGTAAAAAAGGTGCTAAAGTAGCTGCTTCTCGTTCAGATAGAGATTCTAACGAAGGGGTTGTAATTGCTAAAACCACTGCTGATGGTAAAAAAGGCATCGTGGTTGAAGTAAATTGCGAAACTGATTTCGTAGCTAAAAATGCTGATTTTGTTGCTTTTGCACAAGCAATTGCTGATAAAGCAGTTGAAAGTGGTGTTTCTTCTATCGAAGAGTTAACTGCTTTAGAATTAGATGGTGCTAAAATCTCTGACCTGATAATTGACCAAACTGGTAAAATTGGAGAAAAGATTGGTGTTTCTAAGTTTGAAAGTATTTCTGCTGAAAAAGTGGTTGCTTATATCCACGGAAATTACCGTTTAGCTGTTTTGGTTGGTTTTAACCAAAACGGAGCAGGTTTAGACGAAGCTGGTAAAGATGTTGCGATGCAGATTGCTGCAATGAGCCCGGTTGGTGTTGATAAAGAGGATGTTGATTCTCGCGTTATCGAAAAAGAAATGGAAATTGCCAAGGAGCAAATTAGAGCAGAAGGCAAGCCTGAAGCAATGATTGAAAAAATTGCTGCTGGCAAATTAAACAAGTTCTACAAAGAGCAAACTTTATTAAACCAAGAGTTTGTTAAAGATTCTTCAAAAGATATCCGTAAATTCTTAGATGATACTTCTAAAGGATTAACGGTTACTGCTTTTAAAAGAGTTGTTTTAGGAGCTTAGTGAGATTTAAGATGTGAGTATGGAGATGTGAGTATTGGGATTACTTGCAATATTTATATAACAGTCTCCGTTTTAAACAGGAGGGCAATGAAAAAGTCCTTTAGAAATTAGAGGAAAAACGAGCAAATAGACTAAGGTTTACTGCTCGTTTTTTTTTATCTTAAAGTGGATTTAGAAATGCTTTTAGATGTTGGCTCAACAACAACAACTTAATTTCAGTTCCTTTTTGAGGTTATACGACATGGTTATCTCCAAGGACAATCTGCTTCGCAAGATCAGCGAGCTGATAGATTTTACCTTTATCTATGAAGAACTGCTGGATAAATACTGAGTTTATATTTTAAATACAGCAATAAATATGTTTTGTATTTTAATCATTCTATAACATAAATAACAATTTGATTTAAAATCAATCAAATTTAGAGTTCAAATCCCACGAGGGAAACAAATAATTCAAAAAGTAACAATTTATGTTTCTAGTTGAAATCAAATGATTTGAGTGGTAATGTAGGTCTATTAAACCCAAAATCTGCAATAGGAGCAAGGCCAGAAGAATAGTCGTCGCCCACCCGAAAATTAAAGACAGGCCCAGGGCAATTTGATACTGATTAGAAAACTATTCTCGATTCTTGTTAAATTTTGAACGATTAGCGCACTTCACATTTTTTTATTGTTTATAGTTTTGGTATAACCAAATTTATAATCAAATGAAAAGAATTTACTTATCAATTTTAGTAAGCGGCTTATTGTATTTAAGCAGCTTTTCCCAAACAGTTATTCCAGTCAGTAACGAATTAGTTTTACCTCAATATGCTTATCAAGGAGCTTCGGTTCCTCAAAGAGCACAATATGTGTGTAGGTTAAAACTTACCGGATTATTGCCAAACAGCACTTATAAATATTTCGTTGGAATGTCTGTTGTAAGTACGCAAACCACAACTGCGGCTGGTTATCTCTTTAATATAAAAAATACTGCGGGTACTGCGGGTAATATTGCTGGTGTAGGAGCATCAAAAGGATTTGGAGTAACAGCATCGGAACTAGATGACAATACTGTATCATTTGGAGGAACTCAATACCACATGACCTTTACTACCGATATAAACGGTGAATATACAGGTTGGTTTGCAAGTGCACCAATCAATAACGGCACTCAACAACCTCTCAATGGTGATGCTCATTTTTTTGTACAAACAAATAACGGTACTACTGGAACTGGAATAGTAAATACCTTCAGAACTAGTTCTACCATAAAATTATTGGATTTTGGAGCTACTGCAACTGATATAACTGCAATAATTGGCTCCACCAGTTT
>DASSWV010000157.1:0-2581 GCA_035704545.1 Pelobium sp. | reverse complement strand
TCAATTAAAACCTCCAAAGAGGGCGGTTGCACAAAAATCGCGAGCGCATCATCACCGTATTTCTCTTTTAAACGTAAACCGCCTTCCACATCCAGGTCAAAAATCACGGTTTTTCCTTTTTCCCAGATCCGTTCGATTTCGCTTTTTAAAGTGCCATAAAATGTTCCTAAGTAAACTTCTTCAAATTCGGCAAATTCGTGTTTAGCCACTCTATGCAGAAACTCTTCTTTAGATATAAAGTAATAATCTTTTTCGTGTTGTTCGTCTCCACGAGCTTGTCTGGTAGTGGCTGAGATAGAAAAAGAAATTTTATCAGGAAATGTTTTTAACAGATGTTGTACGATGGTGGTTTTGCCCGCACCAGATGGAGCAGAAAATATGATAAGTTTACCTTGCATTCTTTTTAAGCTGTAGGTTTTTAACGCTTAATCAAGACCATTAGCCTTTGACCTTTTGCCTTTAACCTTTTATAAAACGTTTAACAGTTGTTCTTTGATTTTTTCCAACTCTTCTTTCATCCCAACTACATAACGCTGCAGGTTTGCATCGTTAGCTTTAGAGCCCATGGTGTTGATTTCTCGTCCAATTTCTTGTGATATAAAACCTAGCTTTTTACCATTGGCATCTTTGTTTTTTAATGTTTCGATAAAATAATTGCAGTGACTTTTTAAACGGACTTTTTCTTCGGTAATATCCAGTTTATCGATATAATAAATCAGTTCCTGCTCTAAACGGTTTTGGTCCACGTTCTCTTTACCAACTGCATCAGAAAGCATGGTGTTCAGTTTTTCTTTGATAGCCGGTACACGGTTGGGTTCGTCACGCTCTACCAAAGCCATAAAATCCAAAATACTTTTAATCCGATTAGTTAAGTCGTTTTCTAAAACAGCACCTTCATCCGCTCTAAATTGCTGAAAGTTATCAATGGCCTTATAAAAAGTTTCGAGCATTAGCTTCCACTCTTCTTCAGAAACAGAGCTTTCATCGTATTTTACCACTTCAGGTAAATTTAAAACAACCGGAATTAAGTTGTTGGCTTCATCGCCAATGGTTTGAGCGATGCTTTTTAGCTCCGCATAATAATGCGCCAATAAATCTTTGTTGATAGTTGCAGCTTTTGGTCCTGCATCGGTAACATCGGCACTAATGCTAAGCATTACTTTACCACGCTCCAATAGCTTGCTACATTCGTTTCTTAAAAAAAATTCCTTGTCAGAAAAAGCTTTGGGCAACTTGATGTTTAGCTCTAGAAATTTACTGTTGAGGGATTTAATTTCAACGGTGTATTTGCCATTCGCCAAGTCGGTAACGCTGGCGCCGTAACCAGTCATAGATTTAATCATTTGCAAAGATAAAATTTAAAGACAAATAATTGCGGAGCTGAAGTTTTTAATAAGTCTCTTAACTAATAACCTCAATTCAGGACATGAATGGTTTCATCCTAAAATCACTTTAATAAAATCATCTAATTGCGTTAAATACTTTGGAGATTGATGCTGGTTTCTTAAAGCCCAAGTTTTTCCTGTGCCTTGTGTAGCAATTTTAAGTGTGTTTTTTCCGTATTTGATATTTACCTGATCTAAAACAGTCATTAAGGTATTGCTTTTTGCCCTGTCGTGTTGTTCAAATAAAGATTCTTGCATGCCTGTAAGTTCATCAGACAAACCTAATAAGGTTACGCTGCATCGGTTATAAAAAATTCCTTTTTTAAATATTTTATCAAAAGCTTCAATGGTTGCTTTTGCAATTAGTACAGCGCTGTTGGTAGGTTGTAGTAAACGGACGGTGGAAGTATTAACATAACGTGGCAAGTCATCTCTAAACCTATTGGTTTCTATCCTAATGTTAACATAAGAAGCATAGCTTTTTTGTTTTCTTAATTTTTGCGAACAGCTTACGGCGTGGTTTACCAAAGCTTCTTTAATGCTGTCATAATCTGTAAGTAAATTTCCAAATGTTCTGCCGGTAGCAATGGCATCTTTGGAGCTTGTTTCTTCTAATAATTGATGGCAGGGGAAGCCTCGCAACTCTTGCCAAGTTCTAAAACCCGTAATACTGAAGTTTTTTTTTACCCATCCGCCGGGCAGTTGGCTAAACTCTAAAGCTGTTTTTATATTTAATTGCGTTAACGCTTTAAACTTTGACCTGCCCACTCCCCATAAATCCTGCACAGGAAATACGGATAATGCCGCTTTGATTTCATCTGGTGTTTGTAATACTTTTGCTCCTTTGCTTTCCGGATTTTTTTTCGCCAATTTATTGGCAACTTTTGCCAGCGTTTTGGTGGGAGCTATGCCCAAACTAATAGGAATGCCAACCAGCTTAAAAGTTTCGGCAACAATATGCTCGGCGTAATCTGGCATATTATAATTAAAATTCTCAAACAACAACCAGCTTTCATCTATACTATAAATCTCAATATCAGGCGTAAAGCGACTAAGTGTATGCATTAAGCGGTTATGCAACTCGCCATACAGTTCGTAATTACTAGAAAAAGCGGTAATTGTTCCGTTTTTTATTTCTTCGTTGATTTTAAATTTCGGAGTCCCCATTTTAACGCCCATTGCTTTAAGCTCTTCGC
>DASSWV010000094.1:0-3910 GCA_035704545.1 Pelobium sp. | reverse complement strand
CAAATCCAAATCCATGGTTACTGAAGAAATTCATTTAAATGAGTTTCTAGAAAAAAACGACATTGAATCATTAGAGTCTGATTTAGGTGAGTACATTGTACAGTTGCTAGGTCAAAAACCTTATCATATTGTAACGCCAGCGATGCACCTGAGCAAAGAAGATATTGCAAAATTGTTTCATGAAAGATTCGGAACTCCGCCAGATGCTACTCCTCAACAACTAACGCTAAAAGCAAGAGAACTATTAAGGGATAAATATTTAACGGCTGATGTAGGGATAACCGGCGCTAATTTTTTAATCGCAGATACTGGAAGTATAGCCATTACAGAAAATGAAGGCAACGCTAGGTTAACTACAACTTTTCCTAAAATACATATTGCGATTGTTGGGATAGAAAAGATGATTCCTTCTATTGCAGATTTAGATCTGTTTTGGCCAATGCTTTCCACCCACGGAACGGGGCAAAACTTAACGGTTTACAATACCATTTTAAGTGGTCCAAAACAAGCTAATGAAACTGATGGACCAGAAGAAATGTACGTGATCTTGTTAGATAATGGGCGTACTGATCTTCTTGCCCAAAAAGACCAAAGACAGGGCTTGTATTGTATCAGGTGTGGCGCTTGTTTAAATGCCTGCCCTATTTATAAAAACATAGGAGGGCATACCTATGACACTACTTATAGCGGCCCTATCGGTTCCTTAATTACTCCTCATTTAAAAGGGATGAAAGAGTTTAAACATTTGAGCTACGCTTCAAGTTTGTGTGGCAAATGTACCGAAGTTTGTCCAGTTAAAATCGACATCCATAAAATGCTTTTGGTAAACCGGCGAGACTCTGTAAAAGCCAATTTGAATACCACAAGCGAAAAAGTTGGTTGGTATTTCTGGAAAAAAGGGATGCTAAAACGGAGCTATATGGATGCTTTTGGCGGAAAATTCAAGAATACATTAATGAATCAATTCTTTAAAAAATATTGGGGAAATAAACGCGAACTACCTAAAGTTGCAGACACTTCATTTAGCACACAATGGAAAAACAATCACGCTAAAAAGTGATTTTTTGGTTTCGAGATGGATAAAAAAGTCGAAATTCTTTCTAAATACATTCCGGTAGCCGCAGCGCCCCTAATTGCAAAATGGATTGATTTTCATCGATGCGACTTCAAAATATCTAAAAGCAGAAATAGTAAATTTGGGGATTATCGGCCGCCACAACGCGGGCATGGGCATAAAATATCCGTCAACTATAACTTAAATGTTTACGCTTTTTTGGTAACTACTGTTCACGAGTTTGCACATTTAGTTACCTGGAAAGAGTTTAAGCATACTGCTAAGCCGCATGGAACAGAATGGAAGCTGAATTTTAAAAAAATGATGCAACCTTTTTTCGAACTAGAGGTTTTCCCGTCTGAAGTTAAAACTGCGATTGAAAACTATTTGGAAAATCCAGCAGCCTCTAGCTGTTCTGACGTTAATTTGTTTAAGGCGCTAAAAGCATTTGACCTAAAACCACCTGGCTCGTTTACTGTTGAACAGCTTATAGAAAATCAAATATTTTGTTTAAAAAACGGCAGAACGTTTAAAAAATTAAATAGGATTAGGAAGCGCCACCGATGTGTGGAGGTTAAAACTGGTTTGATTTATCTGTTTAGCCCGATTGCGGAGGTTTTTTTGGTTGATGCTGAAAAAAAAATAGAAAATTAGGTATAACTAATTAAGAAAGTCGGCAAAACACAGACTTTGATTCAAACAAAAAAGGTCTGCAATTTCTTGCAGACCTTTTAATCAAATTATGAGTACTTAATACTCAAATCCTAATCTAATTAAACTTCAACTTCTTCCTCTTCTTCTTTCGAAGCCATTAATTTATCGTACTCTTCTTGAGAACCAACAATGATTCTTTCGTAGTCACGTAAACCTGTACCTGAAGGAATTAAGTGTCCGACAATAACGTTTTCTTTCAAGCCTAATAAATGGTCACGCTTGCCAGCTATTGCTGCTTCGTTTAACACTTTAGTAGTCTCTTGGAAAGATGCCGCAGAGATGAATGATTTAGTACCTAATGATGCTCTGGTAATACCCTGCAACATTGGACTTGCAGTAGCCGCTCTTGCTTCACGAGCAGTTACTAACTTCATATCTTTACGTTTTAGTTGTGAATTCTCATCACGTAATTTACGTACAGAAACAATCTGACCTGACTTCAACACGTTAGAATCACCTGAATCTTCTACAACCATTTTATCGTAAATTTCATCGTTTTCTAAAGCAAAATCAAACCTGTCAACAGCTTGTTTTTCTAAGAAAATAGTATCACCTGCATCCTCAATCATTACTTTCTGCATCATTTGGTGAACGATGGTTTCAAAATGCTTATCGTTGATTTTCACACCCTGTAAACGGTAAACCTCTTGGATTCCGTTCACTAAGTATTCTTGTACCGCCGCTGGCCCTTTAATTGATAAAATATCTCCAGGGGAAATAGCTCCATCAGACAATGGCATACCTGCTTTGATAAAGTCATTTTCTTGTACCAAGATGTGTTTAGAAAGTGGCACCAAGTATTTCTTGATTTGCCCATCTCTAGATTCAATAGTTACCTCACGGTTACCACGTTTAACACCGCCTAAAGTTACAACTCCATCAATTTCTGTTACAACGGCTGGGTTAGAAGGATTTCTAGCTTCAAACAGCTCGGTTACACGTGGTAAACCACCCGTAATATCCCGTGTTTTTCCGCTTGTACGAGGAATCTTTACTAAGATTTCTCCCATCTTAACCTCATCGCCTTCGTCAACTGCAACGTGAGCACCTACCGGAACGTTGTATTCTCTGATAGAGCCCCCTTTTTTGTCAACAATTTTAACAACCGGGTTTTTAGTCTTATCTCTGGTATCGATAATTACTTTTTCTCTGTGGCCAGTTTGCTCGTCAGATTCCTCACGGAAAGTAACACCTTCGATTACAGATTCGAACTCAACCTTACCTGTAAACTCAGAAATAATAACTGCGTTATACGGATCCCATGAACAAATTCTGTCTCCCTTACTTACTTTATCACCCTCTTTAACATACAGAAGAGAACCATAAGGAACGTTGTTGGTCATAATTACCCGTCCAGAATTTGGATCAGTAATCTTGAATTCACCTGAACGTCCTAAAACAATTTCCACATCTCCATCATCAGTAGATCTGGTAACTGTTCTTAAATTTTCAAACTCTATAACACCTTCAAATTTTGCAACCAACTGAGATTCTGCTGCAATGTTAGATGCAGTACCACCCACGTGGAAAGTACGTAAAGTTAACTGTGTACCTGGCTCTCCGATTGATTGTGCCGCAATTACACCAACTGCCTCACCCATTTGAACTGGCTTACCAGAAGCCAAGTTACGTCCGTAACATAAAGCACAAACTCCTCTTGGCGCCTCGCAGGTTAATACCGAACGGATTTCGATACCTTCTAATGGAGATTCTTCAATTTGTCTGGCGATTTCTTCTGTAATATCCTGATCTGCTTTCACGTATAATTCGTTAGAAACCGGATCGTAAACATCATGTAATGAAGTACGTCCTAATATTCTATCGTATAATGGTTCAACAATATCCTCGTTATCTTTTAAGGCAGTAGTAAACATACCTCTTAATGTACCGCAATCGTGGTGTTTAATTACCATATCTTGCGCCACATCATGTAAACGACGAGTTAAGTAACCCGCATCGGCTGTTTTTAATGCTGTATCGGCCAAACCTTTACGAGCACCGTGAGTAGAAATAAAGTACTCTAATACAGATAAACCTTCTTTAAAGTTAGAAAGAATTGGGTTTTCGATAATCTCTCCCCCAGAACCTGATTTCTGTGGTTTCGCCATCAATCCCCTCATACCACATAACTGACGAATTTGC
>DASSWV010000582.1:0-3343 GCA_035704545.1 Pelobium sp. | reverse complement strand
ATCAAGAATTTAGATTTATGGCAATTAGGGCAATGTACCGGCGAAGCTTGTGCTTGTACAACAGTTTGCGAAGAAAGTTTGAGAGGGAAAGAAGAGGAGGGTAATAGTGCAGTTGATATTCTTTATTGACTTATTGGAACTTAAAGCGGGAGAAGAAATAGAATTATTTTTTAAGAAACGGTGTAAAATAAGTGATGACTCCGTAAGGATATATCCAAACACAAAAAGCTTTTTATTAAGCAGCACAAGATGCTTTATACCTTCCGCTTTAAGCGATTAGCAAAAGAAAATGGACATTCAAGATTTAATACAAAAGTACGCAGTAGCGGTGCCCCGTTACACCAGTTACCCAACCGTTCCTTATTGGGATTTAGAGAGTTTTCAAAAAAACAAATGGTTACAGGCTGTTAAAGAAAGTTTTGATGCCAGCAACGCGGTTAGCGGAATAAGTTTATACATCCATTTACCTTATTGCGAAAGCCTGTGTACTTATTGCGGTTGCAATACCCGCATCACTAAAAATCACGGAGTTGAGAAGCCATATATAAAAGGAGTAGCTGAGGAATGGGCTTTGTATAAAGCTATTTTAGTTGAGAAACCCATTATCAAAGAACTTCATTTAGGAGGTGGAACCCCCACCTTTTTTAGTCCAGAACATTTAAGAAATTTATTGGAGGATATTTTAAGTGATTGTATTTTACATGCCGATGCCGAGTTCTCTTTTGAGGCTCATCCTGCAAATACTACTGAAGCCCATTTAAGGGTATTGTATAATTTAGGATTTAAACGTTTAAGCTTAGGGATTCAGGATTTTGATGTCAAAGTACAAGAAATCATCAACCGCTACCAAACAGTTGAACAGGTTTTTAAGGTACATGCTGATGCCATAAAAATCGGTTACAACTCCATTAATTACGATTTAATTTATGGCTTGCCTTTACAAACCATGAATGGTTTAAGCGAAACAATTTCTAAAGTGATTGAGTTAAAGCCAGACCGAATTGCTTTTTACGGCTATGCTCATGTGCCATGGGTAAAACCTGGGCAACGTAAATTTACAGAAGCAGATTTGCCAAATACAGCAGAAAGACAAGCCTTATATGAGTTAGGACGTGAAATGTTGATTGTGGCAGGCTACAAAGAAATTGGGATGGATCATTTCGCATTGGAAAGTGACAGTCTTTACAAAGCACAACAAGAAAATGTGTTGCACCGAAACTTCATGGGCTACACGCATCAATATACACAACTGATGATTGGTTTAGGCGTATCGTCAATAAGCGATACTTGGAATGCTTTTGCACAGAATGTTAAAAAGGTAGAAGATTATTTAAAGCTGATTGCAGCAAACGAGATTCCTGTTTTTAAAGGCCACTTTTTAACTGATGAAGACCTTTTAATGCGTAAACATATCTTAAACTTAATGTGTAGCAATAAAACCAGCTGGAATGAGTTGGATTTATTGAACGATAATTTTAAAAAAAGCCTATTGCGTTTACCCGCATTGGAAGCCGATGGTTTGATTGTTCAAACCCAAAATACATTAGCTGTTACTAAAATTGGCGAACGTTTTTTACGTAATATTTGTGCAGTTTTTGATGTTCGTTTAAATGCTACTGCGCTGGAACAGAACATTTTTAGTAAGGGAAATTGATTTTTTGCGAAGCAATAGCTCAACCAATTTAAGCGCTTTTCAAAAATACCTTTTTTCTTTATTCTTCAACGTATTTCTTAAGCGTTTTTGCCCAAACCGCATAGCCTTCAGCAGTTAAATGAAGCCCGTCATGGGTGTAGTTTTTTTCCAACCTACCATCCGTACCTAAAAATATTTGATGGCTATCAATTAAAGTTACACCGCTTTTTTTCGCTATACTTTTGATGCCATTATTTACTGTGGCAATATGTTCATCTTTGTTATAATGATTTTTGAACTTATTGTAGCTATTATTTACCGGTAAAATGGTTTGTAGGTAAACCTTCGTTTTTGGTGATTCTCTTTTAATCCGCTCTACTATCTTTTGGATATTATTGATGATGAGTTCATCGGGGATGTTTCGTGAAATATCATTGATCCCGATCAGCAAAAAAACCTTTGCAGGCTTACCTTCTGTAACTTCTTTCAGTCTTTGCAGTATTCCAAATGTGATGTCGCCAGAAATTCCTCTATTTTTTACGTGTGGGTTTTCCAATAACTCTGCCCATTCTGAATGAGCGGTGATGCTATTTCCTAGAAATATAATATCTGAGGTTGAGTTTTTGTAAGCTTCAAAAAGTGCCACTTGGACATCATAAGTACCCGGACGGTAAGTGCTATCAAACTTTACATTTTGTGCGCTAACTCCAGCGCAAATAAAAACAAGAAGAATGCTAAACTTAAAAAATTTCATCTCTTAACCTATTAAATTAAACGTTTTGGATCTTTTGATATTTGTTGCCAAACCTATCTGTTGCTTGTACTTTAACGGTTTTTACTTGTGGCTCTAAATGTGCCATAAATAAATGGTCGGTTCGTTTAGGTTCTGCAAAAGTTCTGCCTTGAATAGGGAGTTTATCGCCTTTGTAAAGCGCAACTGTTTCTGGGTCATAACCTTTAGTGCTTTCTAAAATGCCCATGTATTTATGGTCTACCCAATATTCAATCTTCCATTTTGGATCCCAATTCCAAACATTGGCAATTATTCTTTTTTGGGCAGTAAGTTCTTGCAGATGGATGCTGATTTGGTAATCTTTAGGTAAACCGGTTGATTTATAAAACCATTTAAGTTCTGTTCCGTCAACAGAATATACGCCATAACCTCTTGGCGCACCATCGCCACAAACAGGGCCTGTCCACCAAGCGCCACAAACAGTTCCGTGTACATGTTCGTATATGTTTCCATCATCGTAATTGTCATTATAATGAGTATGACCGGCCATAATATGCACTTGTCTTCCAACCAATAAATTGTATAAATCAGAAGCATTTTTCACACCCTTGCCCACAGGAATGTGCAAACCAATGATAACCAAATGGTCTTTTGGGACAAATTCGAGATCTTTTTTTAACCAATCTAACTGGTGCTGTGCAATGTAACCGTCGTAATTTCTCTCGGTGCCTAAATATCTTACATCATCTAAAACTATATAATGAACTTTGCCACGATTAAAAGAATAGTACGTGGGGCCATAATTTAGCTTAAATGTTTTGTCGGATGTTTCATCTCCGCCCAAGCGATAATCCATGTCATGGTTACCTAAAGCCTGAAAAAAAGGAATTCCCATTTGTCTTACTGCTTCAGAATAATCGGCAAACAAACTATGGTTATCCCAAACAATATCGCCCACGGTAATCCCATGCACCAAA
>DASSWV010000576.1:0-7405 GCA_035704545.1 Pelobium sp. | reverse complement strand
TTAATTATTGCAATAGGTTTAATGGCATTAGTGGGTATTTTAACTTCTATTGATGCCATCAAAAGCTCGCTGAATAATACTTTTTCTAGTATGGGAGCAAATTCTTTTACCATACGTAACCGTGGAACAGGGATTAGAATTGGCGGAAACGGCAATAGAGCCAAGCGTTGGCCGGTAATTACTTACCGCGAGGCGATGGATTTTAAAGAACGTTTTTCAATGCCGGCAATGGTTTCTGTAAATACATTTGCCTCTTTTGCGGCCACCGTTAAATATAAAAATGATCAAACAAACCCAAACATTTCTGTTTTAGGTGCTGATGCCGCTTACGTTTTTACCGGCGGATATAAAATTGTGGAAGGTCGCAATTTTTCTAACAGCGAAATGGAGTTTGGGGCAAGCGTGGTGATTATTGGAGACGAGATAAAAAAGAAGTTTTTTGATAATGGAAATGCGATAGACAAAATAATTACAATTGGCACCAATAAGTTTAGGGTAATTGGTGTTTTTGCCGCAAAAGGATCCAGTATGGGTTTCGGTGGCGATAAGGTTTGCGTGATTCCGATTGTTAGAGGACGGCAGATTATGACCAGCAGTAACCCTACTTATACCATTTCTGTAATGGTAACCGATCCAACATTAATTGATTACGCATCTGGCGAGGCAACAGCATTAATGCGAAAGGTGCGCAACCTAAACACTCAAGAAGAAAGTAATTTCGAAATTTCTAAAAGTGATGCTATTGCAGAGACCTTGATCAGCAACTTAAAATTTGTGCAGATTGCGGGTGTGGCTATCGGTTTAATCACCTTGATTGGTGCCGCAATTGCATTGATGAACATTATGATGGTTTCCGTAACAGAACGTACCCGCGAAATTGGGGTTAGAAAAGCGATTGGCGCTAACCCCGCCTTAATAAGGAAGCAATTTTTGTACGAAGCAATTGTAATTTGCCTAATAGGAGGCGGAGTGGGAATATTTTTAGGAATTGTAATGGGCAACCTACTGGCTATGGCAATGGGAGCTTCATTTTTAATTCCTTGGTTGTGGATTTTTATTGGCTTGGTTGCCTGTGTGGGCACCGGTTTAGCGTCAGGAATTATTCCTGCGTCAAAAGCATCTAAATTGGATCCGGTAGAAGCCTTGCGGTACGAGTAGATTTTATTTTTGGAGAGAAAATCATTAAGCATAACACTTTGTGCGGAAACACCTCAATCAATCAAAACACCTACACATCCATCTACAGGAAATCAAAAATGGTAAAAAACCTAAATCATCTTCTTAATAAGCGGAAAGCCTTAAATAAAATCCTATTTTTGCAACCCAAACTTGTCATTTTGGCTTAAATTTCCGGATGGCGTAATTGTTGATTTTAGTGTTAAGACCAAAAAAAGAAAATGTTAAGTTTCATAAATAAAATATTCGGTAATAAATCCGATCGTGATGTTAAAGCTGCAAGACCACTTGTAGAAAAAATTAAAGCAGAATACGAAAAACTAAGTAGCCTTTCTCATGATGAGCTGAGGGCAAAAACCCAGTATTTTAAAGAGCATATCAAAAATTCCTTAGCAGATATTGACGCTAAAATTGCAGAGATAAAAATCAATGTTTTGGATAATCCCGAAATGCCTTTGAATGAAAAAACCGATTTCTACGATGAAATTGACCGTTTAGGCAAAGACAGAAACAAAAAATTAGAGGAAACTTTATTAGAAATATTACCCGAAGCTTTCGCGGTAATGAAAGATACCGCTCGTCGTTTTACAGAGAACGAGGTGATTGAGGTTACTGCAACAGAGTTTGACAGAGAATTGGCGGCTCGCAAACCAAACGTAGTGATCAAAGGCGATAAGGCTTTGCACCACAATAGCTGGTTGGCAGCAGGTACAGAAGTAAAGTGGAACATGGTGCATTACGATGTACAGCTGATTGGTGGTATTGTTCTGCATGAAGGTAAAATTGCCGAGATGGCCACTGGTGAGGGTAAAACATTGGTTGGTACGCTTCCTATTTACTTAAACGCACTTTCTGGCGAAGGAATTCACATTGTAACGGTGAATGATTACTTGGCCCGACGAGATAGTGAGTGGAATGGTCCGGTTTTCGAGTTCCACGGTTTAGCGGTTGACTGTATTGATAAGCACCAGCCAAATTCGCCCCAACGGAGAAAAGCTTACCAAGCAGATGTGGTTTACGGCACCAATAACGAGTTTGGTTTTGATTACCTGCGTGACAATATGACACGCTCTCCAGAAGAATTGGTGCAAGGCAAACTGCATTACGCAATTGTGGATGAGGTGGATTCAGTTTTAATTGATGATGCCCGTACACCGTTAATTATATCGGGACCTATTCCACGTGGAGATGAGCATGAGTTTTACGACTTGAAACCACGCATTGAGCGTTTAGTTAATGCACAAAAAAACTATGTGCAAGGCGCTTTAAATGAAGCTAAAAAATTAATCGCCGACGGCAAAACTGGTCCTGAAGAAGGCGAGGGAGGTCTATCTCTTTTTAGAGCTTACCGCGGTTTACCTAAAAACAAAGCGTTAATTAAGTTTTTGAGTGAGCCTGGGATGAAAGGCATCCTAAACAAAACCGAAAACTATTACATGCAGGATCAAAATAAAGAAATGCACAAAGCCGATCAGGAGCTTTTCTTTATCATTAACGAAAAACATAACCAAGTTGAACTTTCCGAAAAAGGAATTGAATTGATTACCGCTTCTGGCGAAGATCCGGGTTTCTTTTTGATGCCAGATGTGGGGATGGAGATTGCCGAAATTGAAAAATCTGACCTTAGCGCCGAAGATAAAGTAGCTAAAAAAGACGAGCTCATTAGAGATTTCTCTGTAAAATCTGAACGTATTCATGCAGTAAATCAACTTTTAAAAGCTTACACGTTATTTGAAAAAGATACCGAATACATCATTGACGAAGGAAAAGTAAAAATTGTTGATGAGCAAACGGGTCGTATTATGGATGGTCGCCGTTATTCTGACGGTTTGCACCAAGCCATTGAGGCTAAAGAAAATGTAAAAGTAGAGGACGCAACGCAAACTTACGCCACCATTACTTTGCAAAATTACTTTAGAATGTACCATAAGTTAGCCGGGATGACCGGTACTGCGGTTACAGAAGCAGGTGAGCTTTGGCAAATTTATAAATTGGATGTGGTTGAAATTCCAACCAACCGCCCAATTCAGCGTGATGATAGACAGGATAAAGTTTACCGCACCATGCGAGAAAAATACAATGCCGTTGCAGACGAAATTGTGGAACTAACGGAAGCTGGCCGCCCAGTGTTGGTAGGTACAACTTCTGTCGAGATTTCTGAATTATTAAGCCGTATGCTTAAAATGAAAGGGATTAAACACAACGTATTAAACGCAAAACTACACCAAAGAGAAGCTGATATTGTTGCTGAAGCTGGTAAAGCCGGACAGGTAACCATCGCAACAAACATGGCTGGCCGTGGTACCGATATTAAATTGGGCGAAGGTGTTAAAGCTGCTGGTGGTTTGGCCATTGTTGGTACAGAGCGTCACGAGTCCCGCCGTGTGGATAGGCAGTTAAGAGGACGTTCTGGTCGCCAAGGAGACCCGGGTTCAACACAGTTCTTTGTGTCTTTGGAAGATAATTTGATGCGTCTTTTCGGTTCAGAACGTATAGCCGGTTTAATGGTACGGATGGGAATTGAAGAAGGTGAAGTAATTCAGCATTCAATGATCACCAACTCTATCGAAAGAGCGCAAAAGAAAGTAGAAGAAAACAACTTCGGTATCCGTAAGCGATTGTTGGAGTATGATGATGTAATGAACTCGCAACGAACCGTAATTTATACCAAACGTAAAAACGCATTATTTGGCGAACGTTTGGATGTAGATATCGAGAACATGATTTTAGATGTAGTTGATGATGTAGTGATCGATTACAAAGAAGCCAATAATTACGAAGGTTTTAAATTAGAGGTATTAAGGGTTTTTGCTTTTGATAGTAAAATCACACTAGACGAGTTTACCACCACCAATATCCAAAAACTCGCCGATAAACTCTTTACGGAAGCTGCTACTTTCTACAAGCGCAAATCAGAAGAAGTAGCAAATCAAGCGTATCCGGTTTTAAAAGATGTGTACGATACTCGCGGAGAAAGCATAGAAAGCATCATTGTTCCGTTTACAGATGGCGCTCATGGCATACAAGTTGCTGCACCGTTAAAAAAATCCGTTGAAAGTAAAGGTAAAGAAGTAATCAAAGCTTTTGAAAAAACCATTACGCTTTCGCTGATTGATGATACCTGGAAAGAGCATTTGCGTGAGATGGATGATTTGAAACAATCGGTGCAAAACGCAGTTTACGAGCAGAAAGATCCTTTGGTGGTTTACAAAATGGAAGCGTTCAACTTGTTTAAAGGAATGCTAGGCGTGGTCAACAAAGAGGTGGTAAGCTTTTTGTTTAAAGGGGTAATCCCGGTACAAGGCAACGCACCGTTAAGAGAAGCTGCGCCACAACCAAAAACTGATATGAGTAAGTTGAAAACTTCTAAATCAGATACGGTTCAAGAAAAAAATGGCGTACCAATTGAGGATACTAGAGAATTACAGAAACCACAGCCAATTAGGGCTGAAGTAAAAATAGGCAGAAACGACCCATGCCCTTGTGGTAGTGGAAAAAAATATAAAAGTTGCCACGGACAATCATAAATGAATCTTAAAAGGAACATATTTATAATATTTTTTAGCCTTTTGGCTACCGGTGCTTTTGCACAAGAGGCCGGGAAGGTAACTGTTGTAAAAAATCCTTTGATAGATAGTTTAATTGCCCGAAGAATTGCACTTAACAAAGGCGTCACTAATGATGGTACGCCCATTGTTGTGATGGGTTACCGCGTTCAAGTTTTTTTTGGTAATGATAGAAAAGAGGCTTACAATGAACAAGCTCGTTTTAATTCTTATTATCCAGAATATGCAACTTACATTTCTTATACCCAACCAAACTATAGGGTTAAAGTGGGAGATTTTAGAACCAGAGCCGAAGCACAGCGCTTAGTTACCGAGTTGCGGCCTCAATTTCCAACACTTTTTATTTTTAATGAGCGCATTAATCCGCTTAAAGCTGATGAACAGAATGTTGATAGATAAGATAAAAAAATTGGCAGAAGAAATTCATGCTGATGTAACCCAAAATAGAAGACATTTACACGCAAACCCCGAGCTTTCTTTCGAAGAATATAAAACCTCAGCCTTTGTTAAATCCGAACTGGATAAATTGGGTATTTCCCATGAAGAGATAGCCGGCACAGGTGTGGTAGGGATTTTAAAAGGCAATAAACCCTCTGATAAAGTAATTGCTTTAAGAGCGGATATGGACGCTTTACCAATTACAGAAGCCAACGAAGTTGACTATAAATCAAAAAACGTAGGTGTAATGCATGCTTGCGGACATGATGTGCATACTTCTTCTTTATTAGGTACAGCTCGTATTTTATCACAATTAAAAGATGATTTTGGTGGCACCATTAAGTTGATGTTTCAACCGGGCGAAGAAAGATTGCCAGGCGGTGCAAATCTGATGATCAAAGAAGGGGTTTTAGAAAACCCAAAGCCTTCTGCAGTACTCGGGCAACACGTGATGCCAATGATTGATGCAGGTAAAATCGGAATTCGCTCTGGTAAATACATGGCTTCTGCTGACGAGCTTTATGTAACCATAAAAGGCAAAGGCGGTCATGGTGCACAGCCCCAACAAAATATAGATCCAGTGGTAATTATGGCGCACATCATCACTGCTTTACAGCAGATTGTTAGTCGCTGTGCAGATCCACGTTCGCCGTCTGTTTTATCTTTTGGGAAAGTAATTGCGAACGGAGCTACCAACGTAATCCCAAATGAGGTTTACATGGAAGGTACTTTTAGAACCTTGAACGAGAAATGGCGGGCAGAAGCTCATGTGAAGATGAAGAAAATGGCAGAAAGTATTGCCGAAGGAATGGGTGGAAGTTGTGATTTCGATATCCATAATGGCTATCCGTTTTTAGTGAACGAGGAGAAATTAACCGCTAGAGTTAAAGATGTGGCAATTGATTATTTGGGTGAAGAAAATGTTTTAGATATAGACATTTGGATGGCTGCAGAAGATTTTGCTTACTTCTCGCAAGCCAGTGACGCTTGTTTTTACCGATTAGGCACACGTAACGAGTCCAGAGGAGTTACTTCTTCTGTGCACACGCCCACCTTTGATATCGAAGAAAGTTCTTTAAAACTAAGCACTGGACTAATGGCTTATATGGCGGTTAAGGAATTGGGGAATTAAGCAATTGTTCCAGAGTTTGACAAAGTCGACACTAAGAGCCTGTTTAAATTTGTATTGTAAAAATGGTTATGAGTTATTTTTGAGCGAAACGAGGCAAATTTTGTAGAGATAGCCGGAAGCTATCTCGAAAAATTTAACGAAGTTGTAGCCAAAAAGAAGCATAAACAAATTATTAGATAAATTTTAAACAGGCTCTAAAAGCTTTTATAAAAAGGCATCTAATTTTCTTAACTTAGTTTTTATAAATCCTATATCATGAAAACATTCATCACATTATTATCAGCATCCGTTTTTTTATTTGTTGCTTGTAATCAAAATAAGCCTACAGAAAACACCGATGCTACCACTCAGGATAGTGCTAAAGCCATTCAAGAATGCTATGAAGCAACAGTTGGAACCGACTCAGCATCCTTATCTTTTGAGAACATAAATGGTAAAGTTGTTGGA
The DNA here is from genome assembly GCA_035704545.1 of Pelobium sp. Lineage (GTDB taxonomy): Bacteria > Bacteroidota > Bacteroidia > Sphingobacteriales > Sphingobacteriaceae > Pseudopedobacter. Next base: position 646 of record DASSWV010000576.1, on the reverse strand, counting down.
AAACTAGCTTTCAATTTTGCAGAAAAAGATGATTCTAATGGAGAAATTAGGGGCTCTTTTAATGGCGATACCTTATTTGTAGACTATTTTTTTAAAGCCGAGGGGGTAGATTCAAGAAATCCCTTGGTGTTTCTTAAGTCAGGCGATGATTTAAAACAAGGATACGGAGACATTGAAACCTATATGGGCAGAACTTATTTTAAAGATCATTCTCAATTGAAATTTGAGGATGGATTTTTATTTAAGCCTACAGATTGCAGATAGTTTTAGATTTAGACGGCGTCATGTTGAACGGAGTGAACCATCTCATCTTAAAAGTTTACATTTAGCATGGCGACCCTGCTTCTGTGATGTCTCCTTGCGTCGACGATGATGAAATCTCAGCCGTTATCTACTTTCACCGCTTCCCAACCTAAAATTGCACTTTTCCGGGTAAGTCCCCACATATAACCTCCTAGTTTACCGGTGTTTTGTATTACGCGGTGACAGGGAATAATTAAAGCGACAGGATTACTTCCAATGGCTGTCCCGACCGCTCTGGAGGCGTTTTGAGAATCAACTTGTTTTGCAATATTTCCGTAAGTGCTAACATCGCCAAACGAGATATTTAGCAAAGCTTCCCAAACTTTCAGCTGAAAATCGGTTC
>DASSWV010000529.1:0-7857 GCA_035704545.1 Pelobium sp. | reverse complement strand
GCAGTACGCAATTGATTCAAAAAGATGATCATCAGGAAGGCGAGATCAGCGGTATTTCTGCCGCCAACATCCCCACTTGGTTTAAAGGTTTTTATAAACCTGGGGAGGAGATTGCCGGAATTAAAGATTGGGACCAAAAGCTGAAAAGAATTGTGGAGGAAGCCCCCAAATGGGATATTGGTAGTTTATCCGGAATCCCCTCTTGGGTGGAGATGATGTTGAAGGCCATTATTAAGCACCATCATTTAAATAACATTCATGATATTTGGCCAAATCTGCAAGTATACACTAGTGGGGGCGTTGCTTTTGAGCCTTACCGTCAGAGTTTTGAAAAACTGTTGGCTCATCCTATCATTTACATTGATACTTATTTAGCATCAGAAGGATTTGTAGCCATGCAACGCCGTCCAGAAACTTCATCCATGACCCTGAACACCGATAACGGAATCTTTTTTGAGTTTGTACCTTTTGTAGATGCAAATATGGATGAAAATGGTTGCGTAAAGCAAGATGCAGAAGTGCTCACTTTGGCCGATGTTAAGGAAAACGAAAACTATGTGCTGTTAATGAGTACAGTTTCGGGTGCTTGGCGCTACATGATTGGTGATACCGTAATGTTCACAAACAAAAAATTGGCAGAGATAAAAATATCTGGTAGAACAAAGCATTTTTTAAATGTGGTGGGCTCTCAGCTTTCGGTGCACCAAATGAACCAAGCTATTGAACACCTTTCAGAAAAACACGAGATTGAAATTCAAGAATTTGTTGTGGCGGCCATTCACCGTGGCGAAGAATTTATCCACAAATGGTTGATAGGTTCCAACAAAATTTTAACAAACACCAGCCAAATTGCCCAGGAGCTTGATGCTTTTCTTCAAGAACATAACAAAAACTACAAGGTTGCCAGAGGTAAGGCTTTAAAAGGAGTGGAGGTTGAACTTTTTGCAGTGGATGATTTCTATAAATGGAGCGAAGAGAAGAAGAACTTAGGCGGGCAAGCAAAAATTCCGAGAGTATTGAAAGAAGAAGAGTTTTTAGATTTTCAGGAGTATTTAAGAACGAGTGTTTAACGTTCTGCCTTCCGTTTTAAGTTTTTTGCTTTTTTCGCTTCTTCAATTTTACGAACCTGCTCTACAATATCATCCGGAGAAAGGTAAAGCCGTGAAATTTTTTCTTTATACTTTTCCGGCAAATCAGACTGATCTAAAATAAACCTTTTGGTTTCAATAATGTAGAATCCCAAACCGTGGTTAACCGCAAAAGTGTCTGCAACCCTTTCTGCTTTTTGCACATACCTTTCAGAAAACAAGTATCCTGCGCCAAACCCTAGTAAAGAAAACAAACTTCTTGTTTTATAATCCATCACATGCCCCAGTTCATGCCCAATCCAGCCAATCATAATGTTTTTAGGTAATTGATGAATGGGTGTCGCCGAGTTAGTTAACTTAAACATAGCGCTGATGTTGATTTGAAAGGCTCGGTTTTCTTTGCTTCTTAATAAGGTTGAAAATTTGGGTTGCGCCTGCATTACCGATTTTTTAATATTTTTTTTAAACACAAAGTCAATCTCGGTATCTATTAATTCAGGGTAATAAGAAAGGGCAATTAGCACACTTTCTTCAATAATTTTAGGGATTTTTTTGTTTTCGGCAAAAGCGGATAAATCTCGAGCTGTGGTATCGCTAATGGGTGAAATGTTTTGAAACATAAAGGCAACAATTAAAAGATTGGATAGCATGGGCATATCTTTACAAACAATTTGTGCTGTAAATTAGATTTAAGCTGGCGCAAAGCTCGCTATTTTTAACGCAGGAATTATGCCAGTAATAGTTTTATAAGTGGAGTTTTGCTTTGTGAACCCATATGGTTTTTTTAAATCAACATTCTTTAGATTAGCAATTTCTCGGTTTGAATTCCTTGAAATAGATCAACTTATGTTTTGTTAACATTAATTTAACATTCAAGTGGGATTCTTAAACGATGTTTGTACCCAAACAAACCTCAATATAAATATGGAGCAGATTTATATCGTAATGTTGATTGCCTTGGGCATTTTAGCAGTTATAGATTTGATGGTTGGCGTTAGCAATGATGCAGTAAACTTTTTAAATTCTGCTATTGGGTCAAAAGCTATTTCATTCAGAATAACCATGATAGTGGCCAGCTTTGGCGTATTGGTGGGTGCTATGTTCTCTGGGGGAATGATGGAAATTGCCCGAAGCGGTATTTTTGTTCCCAGTATGTTTAGCTTTAATGATGTCATGATCATCTTTTTAGCAGTGATGGTTGCTGATATTGTTTTGCTGGATGTTTTCAACTCCTTAGGTTTGCCTACTTCAACAACGGTTTCCATTATTTTTGAGTTGTTAGGCGCCGCGGTTTGTTTGGCCCTCTATAAAATAGTTACAACAGATGATACTTTTGATAATTTAGGTTCGTATATCAATACGGCAAAAGCTTCTGCAATTGTTTACAGTATATTATTATCTGTAATCTTATCCTTCTCTATAGGTAGCTTTGTCCAATATATATCAAGGTTAGTTTTTACCTTCCATTATGAGAAAAAGCTTAAATATTTTGGAGCTATTTTTGGCGGAACTGCCATTACGGCCATTACTTTCTTCATATTAATAAAAGGTTTAAAAGGTGTTTCATTTATATCCAAAGCCCAATTTGCCTGGATTAATGAGCACCAGTTTTGGATTTTGGCATTAAGTTTTGTAGTATTTGTTTTACTTTCTCAAGCGCTCATCAGCTTTTTTAAGATTAATATTTTACGTGTTATTATTCTAATAGGCACTTTCGCATTGGCGCTCGCCTTTGCAGGTAACGATTTGGTCAACTTTATTGGGGTGCCTATTGCAGCATTTAATTCGTACGAGATTTTTGCAGGTAGCGGCGTTTCTGGAGATGTTTTTATGATGGGTGAGTTGGCTAACGATGATATTGTAGCACCATTTTACTTTTTATTATTAGCCGGTGTGGTTATGGTAATTACGCTGTGGACATCAAAAAAGGCGAGAAGCGTAATTGAAACGGGCGTCAATTTATCCCGACAGGGAGATGGTGTAGAGAAGTTTAGCCCTACCAGTATTTCTAGGGCAATTGTGCGCTTAGCTGTTTACATTGGCGATGGAATAAATTACTTTCTGCCAAAAAGGTTACAGATTAAAATCGACAGAAGGTTTGAAAATGTTAAGCCAATTAAAAAATCTGAAGATGAGCCTGCTTTTGATATGGTAAGGGCTTCTGTAAACCTGATGGTCGCCAGTATTTTGATTTCTATTGGTACCTCAATGAAATTGCCACTATCAACCACCTATGTTACGTTTATGGTGGCCATGGGAACTTCATTTGCAGATAGGGCCTGGGACAGAGAAAGTGCCGTTTATAGAATTGCAGGAGTTTTTAAAGTGATTGGAGGCTGGTTTTTTACAGCAATCATTGCTTTTATGATGGCACTTGTGGTGGCATAGGTGTTAAAAGTAGGGGAAGTGTTTGCCTTTGTGGGTGTGTTGTTGCTGTTAGGCATAATGCTTTATAACAGTTCTAGAAAGCACAAACAAAAAGTACAAGGGGAGGCAGAGATCAAAAGTTTGCGGAGAGAAGATGTTGGAACGGTAAATGAAATGATCAAAGAAAGTTCTGAGCAGATTTCAAAAGTTTTCTTTAAAATTAGCGCACTGTATTCTAATGTGATAGAAAACTTGAGCTTGCATGAACTTACAGAACTCAAGAAAAACAAAAAAGACCAAAAGAAATTAGAAAAAGAAATAGATGAGCTGAAAAGTAATGTGTTTTATTTCGTTAAAAATTTAGATGATAACTCGGTTGAAGCAAGTAAGTTCTACATCCTTATTCTAGGATATTTGCAAGACATGGTTCAATCCATCGACTTTATTACTACAAACAGCTATTCGCATGTTAATAATAATCACAAGCAATTAAAACTCAATCAAATTGAAGATCTTAGAACAATCGATAAGCAATTACAGCGCTTATTACAGTTGTTAGAGGATAGTTTTAAAACCGAATCTTTTTACAAGATCGATCTTATTTTAAACGAAAAAGATGTTGTTTTAGATACCGTTTCTCAATTAATCACTAAACAAATCAAGCGGATTAGAACCACGGAAACCAGTCCGAAAAACAGTAAATTATATTTTTCTTTATTGCTGGAAACAAATGATTTAGTGAAATCTATTATGAATCTTTTGGAGTTATTTAAGGAGTTTAATAAGTTGAATAATAAGTAGTTGCGAAGAAATACAAATAGTCGTGTTGTGCGGGGGCGACAGACACCGAATAAATAGCTCTCCAAGCAGTAACCTTAATATGAGACTTCTCGCTTCCTCGAGGTGACGACGCAAAATACCCAATGCGTTTTATCAACGAAAGGAGATTACACCATTTCAACTTAAAAGAAGCAAAAGGCGATCTGTAAAATATCAGAACTATCGCATTATTTTTAAATGAGGATTGATAGCTAAGCAATTTTCAATTATTCTAAAACCGCCAAACCCAAACCCTCCAATTTTTTCTACTATATTTGCGCAAATTTTAAACAAACCGTTTAAAAATAAAAACCGTTGTGTTCTAGATAATCTAAACCAAACGGCCTTTCAAATTATGACAACATTACAATCAGAGATAGCAAAGAGACGTACATTCGGGATTATTAGTCACCCTGATGCAGGAAAAACTACTTTAACAGAGAAGTTGCTTTTGTTTGGAGGTGCCATCCAAAAAGCCGGAACCGTAAAACGAAATAAAGACGAAAAAACGGCAACTTCCGATTTTATGGAGATTGAAAAGCAACGTGGTATTTCCGTAGCGACCTCTGTTATGGGGTTTGAATATAGCGGTGCTAAAATCAATATTTTAGATACGCCTGGTCACAAGGATTTCGCAGAAGATACTTACCGAACTTTAACCGCGGTAGATTCTGTTATCTTGGTGGTTGATTGCGTAAAAGGGGTAGAGGAGCAAACCAAAAAGCTGATGCAGGTTTGTAGAATGCGTCATACGCCAGTAATTATCTTTGTCAATAAAATGGACCGTGAGGGTAAAGATCCTTTCGATTTATTAGAAGAACTAGAAAAAGAATTGAATATTTCCACCAGACCTTTGAGCTGGCCAATTGGAATTGGACACTCGTTTAAAGGGGTTTACCAGTTAAACAATAAGGTTTTGAACTTATTTAGCGCCAATAAAAAGCGCATTGCAGATGACCAAGTGAGCATTGCAGACTTAGCGGATCCAAAAGTTGACCAACTGGTGGGGGATAAGCTAGCTTCGAAATTGAGAGATGATGTAGAACTGATTGAAGCCGTAGCAGAACCATTTGATAGAAGCTTGTATTTGGCAGGTTATTTAGCGCCCGTATTTTTTGGAAGCGCCATTAACAATTTTGGTGTACAAGAGTTGTTGGAAACATTTATCCAAATAGCTCCTACACCACAAGGAAGAGATACGGACACTAGGAAAGTAGAAAGTGACGAAACTAAGTTTACCGGATTTATATTTAAAATCCACGCCAATTTAGACCCTAACCACCGCGATAGAATTGCTTTTTGTAGAATTTGTTCGGGAACTTTTAAGCGGAATACTTTTTATCAGCACAATCGTTTAAACAAGAAATTGAAATTTGCTTCGCCAACCAGTTTTATGGCGGATAACAAAAGTTTGGTAGAAGAAGCTTTCCCCGGTGATGTTGTCGGCTTGTACGATTCGGGGAACTTTAAAATTGGAGACACCCTTACCGAGGGCGAAAGTTTGCAGTTTGTGGGTATTCCGAGTTTCTCGCCAGAGATATTTAGAGAGCTAGAAAACAACGATCCGTTTAAAACCAAACAACTGGAAAAAGGAATCCACCAGTTAAGTGACGAAGGAGTTGCGCAACTTTTTATCCAAAACCCAGGAAACCGGAAGATCATCGGAACAGTTGGAGAATTGCAATTTGAAGTTATCCAGTTTAGATTGCTGAACGAATATGGTGCAGCCTGTACTTTCCGCCACATGAACATTACTAAAGCCAAATGGGTTTCTGCCACCTCTGAAGAAGAATTGAGGAAATTTATATTGAGACACAGTTCTAAAATAGCTTACGATAAAGAAAACAAACCTGTTTTTTTAGCCGCTTCGGCCTGGGATATTGAATATGCAACCAAGCAATTCCCAGAAATTAGTTTCCATGATACGTCTGAGTGGAGTTTAATGGAGAAGAAGTAGGGACGATAAGTTCATAAGTCATTGGTTCATTAGTGTTTTGTTCCTGAGCTATTTGATTTTAAATTATACCAATTCAATTATGTATATAAAATAGTCTAATTGGTTAAACACAAAAAAGAGGATCGAACGATCCTCTTTTTTGTGCTTATAAACATGTTTCGTTTAAACCGGTTACGAGATGCTATTTCAACTTTTCTAAAGCCATTGCAATTCTTTTGCAAGCTTCACGTAATTCATCCTCAGAAGCTGCATAAGATATTCTGATACAGTTTTCATTGCCAAATGCCTCACCTGTAACGGTAGAAACATGGCCAGTATTTAAAAGGTAAAGAGAAATGTCTTCTGCATTGTTCATGGTTTGCCCATCAACGGATTTACCAAAGTATGAAGAAACATCTGGAAAAAAGTAAAATGCGCCTTCTGGCAGGTTAACTTTTAATCCTTCAATTTTGCTCAATAAATCGTAAACAATTCCTCTTCTTTTCAAAAATGCATCACGCATTTCGTGAACTTCTTTTAAACCACCATTCAGCGCAGCTAAACCAGCTTTTTGAGTGATAGAACAAGTTCCGGAAGTAACCTGGCCTTGTAATTTGTCAGCAGCATCAGCAATTTCTTTTGGAGCAGCTAAATAACCGATTCTCCAACCAGTCATGGCATACGCTTTAGAAAAGCCATTGATGACAATAGTTCTATCTTTTACAGAAGGGAATTCTGCGATAGAAACGTGACCGTCGCCAAAATTAATGTGCTCGTAAATCTCATCAGAAAGAATATAGATTTGCGGATATTTTTCAAAAACTTTAACCAAAGAAGCCAATTCTTCTCTGCTGTAAACACTACCAGTAGGGTTACATGGCGAAGAAAACATAAACATTTTAGTCTTAGGCGTAATGGCAGCTTCTAACTCTTCAGCAGTGATTTTAAAGTTGTTTTCAGCAGTTGCATTGATAAAAACAGATTCGCCCTCTGCTAACTTTACCATTTCAGAATAAGAAACCCAATAAGGAGTAGGAATAATTACCTCTTCTCCAGGGTTGATCATGATCATCAAGGCATTTGCTAAAGCCTGCTTTGCACCAGTAGAAACAACAATCTGATCAAAGTTGTAATCTAAATTATTTTCTCTTTTAAGCTTTTCTGCAATTGCCTTTCTTAAATCTGGGTAACCAGAAACCGGTGTGTAGTAAGTAAAGTTTTTATCCATTGCTTCAACCGCGGCATCTTTAATAAACTGCGGTGTATGGAAATCGGGTTCACCAAAACTTAGGCTAATTACATTAATACCTTTTGCAGATAATTCACGGCCAAGTTTGGCCATTTTAATGGTCTGGCTTTCTGCCAGATTATTGATTCTATTAGATAAAATACTCATGGTTTTCTTTGAACTGCAAATATATAAAAATTGTTTTTATGAGGTAAAGGAATCTAAATTCAATAAGTTTGTACGCTCAATAATTTTATCGCACCCATACCACAAAAAAATTGCAACCGAAACTAAAAATCATATTGGGATCATTGCTTATCAGTATTTTTTTAATGCTGTTGAAATTTGGTGCTTATTTTATTACGCACTCCAACGCTATTTTAACGGATGCAGCTGAAAGTATTGTTAACGTTTTGGCG
>DASSWV010000455.1:0-2139 GCA_035704545.1 Pelobium sp. | reverse complement strand
ATGTGCTCCATTTGGTGTAAGTTGTTTAAATACCATAGAGATGTTTAGATATCTAGGTGAACAGTTTTAGATGTTAATAGGTGTCAAAATCAGATTTTAATTGATTTCTAAGCCATTTATCATGAAAAATAATATATGACGTCATCAAACCAAAATATAAAGAATAATGGCTACCTCAACAATAGAATGGACAGAATTAACCTGGAACCCTGTTACGGGTTGCAGTAAAATAAGCCCCGGCTGTAAGTTTTGTTATGCAGAGACCATGACCAGACGTTTAAAAGCTATGGGCGTGGAAAAATATAAAGATGGTTTTAAGCAAGTTAAAACGCATCCAGATACGTTAAATATACCATCCACTTGGCGTAAACCTAAAGTCGTATTTGTAAACTCTATGAGTGATCTTTTTCACCCGGATGTACCTACAGCGTTTATACAGTCTGTTTTTGCAGTAATGAACCAGACACCACAGCACATTTATCAGGTGTTAACTAAGCGTTCGGAAAGATTAAAAGAACTCTCTAATGAACTAAAATGGACAAATAACATTTGGATGGGCGTTTCCGTAGAAAATGAAGAGTTTACTTTTAGAATAGACGATTTATCAGATACAGGTGCAGCGGTAAAATTTCTTTCTATTGAGCCTTTAATAGGCGAAGTGAAAACATTAAATCTTGATAAAATTGATTGGGTTATTGTTGGTGGGGAATCAGGAAATAAAGCAAGACCAGTAAAAAAAGAATGGATAGACCTTATAAAGGAAAAATGTTTAAATAGCAATGTGCCTTTCTTTTTTAAACAGTGGGGAAAACCTAAGTTTAATGTAAACCCTTTAGATCCCACAATTCTTGCAGACCACCCAAGGCATGCAAAAGGGGGATGTGAATTAGATGGTAAAATATATAGAGAAATGCCTGAGCATGCAGCGTAATTTAAACGTGTAGACTGCAACAGCGTATTAAGTTGCAGTGAAACCAACAGATTGCCACAGCGCCATTGCTTATCCCGTAGTTTCGGTTTTGTTATAAAGCAACCCCATTGGGGCAATGACGGTCAAACAAGGCAGTCATTGCGAGGCTTTTTTCAAGCCGTGGCAATCTGCAGGCGACGAAGGTTGAACTATTGCTAAGAGCACAGGCGGTATAATAGGGCTTTTGCAGAGGAACAAACAGATTGTCACAGCGCAACCGCTTTTGTCCATCGCTTCGGCTTCGCAATGACTGCAAGGTATGGATTGCCACAGCGTGATTGCTTATCCCGTAGCTTCGGTTTTGTTACAAAGCAACCCCTTTGGGGCAACGACGGTCAATAAACGCAGTGATTGTGATCCGCCAATTGGCGGAGACCTAGCAATCTGTACCCAACGGAGGATGAAATTTTGATAAAGCAAAGGTGGAAAAGTGGGGATTGTGCAGAGAAACAAACAAAGATTTACCGGATAATAATAGCTAACTTACCAAAAAACATACTACCATGAAAACAACTACCAAAACAAACTCACCAGTCCTTATTACTGATCTTGAGGCAGCGATTATGTCCCTGGAATCAGATTTAGAGAAAAGCATAAACGCTCAACCGCTGTTTAAGACCTTGGGAATGCAGATTATGTTAATTGCATTAGATGCTAAAGCTGAACTAGTGAGGCACACCGCACCAGGACCTATCAGTGTTCAGGTAATCAAGGGATCAATTTCGTTCCGAACAGATGAAACAGTGCATGATCTTGCCATTGGAGGGTTATTAACCCTCGAAGGAAAAATTCCCCACAGCGTTTATGGGAATGAACGTAGCATCTTTCTAGTCACCAAAAGCATTCCCGAGTAACATCATAGCTAATTATTCTTTAACCATTCAATCATCAACCTTATGAACCAGGAAAGAAAATTATGGATTGCATTTATCCTAATCACAACAATATCATTGGCAGTTCTCGGCTACTATGGCCATGAAATTTACCAAAAAGCACCTCCTTTACCGGAACGTGTAGTTACCACAACAGGGGAAGTCATTTTTGAAGGACAGGACATCAAAGACGGTCAAAACGTATGGCAAAGTATGGGCGGACAAGAAGTAGGGTCTGTTTGGGGACATGGCGCATACCTTGCTCCTGACTGGACAGCCGACTGGCTCCATCGCGAA
>DASSWV010000442.1:0-3881 GCA_035704545.1 Pelobium sp. | reverse complement strand
TCTCTGTCCTGCTGAAAATTGCATTAAATCTGTTGAAAAATGAAAAAAGTGCTAAAGTCGGAGTAAAAGGGAAAAGGCTTAAAGCGGGTTGGGATAATCATTATCTGGAAAAATTAATCAATTTATGATGCGTTTGCCCTGATAAAACTACAGTGCCAATTCTGACAAAAATAAATTTTAATACCTTTGCATTTCATTTAACACTGTTTACAGCAGTATCAATGAGTTATGAAAGCTTACCAAACACTTCTATATTATTGCTATAGCCACATCCAGGATGGGGAGCAATACACCGCAAATCATTTAAAATTTTGTAAATCCGTTGGTTTAACCGGTCGCATTATTATTGCTGATGAAGGTTTAAACGGAACAGTTTCTGGTACCACAGAAGCTTGCAAAGCATATATGGACTATATTTATGCTGATGGCAGATTTGGTGCAACCGAGTTTAAAATTGACGAGGTTGATAAACCGAGTTTTATGAAAATGCACTGCCGGTATAAATCTGAAATTGTTTATTCGGGTTTAAAAGACCCAACTTTTATTGATCCTACAAAGCAAACGGGGAAGCATTTAGAACCAAAAGAATTTGCCGAAATGAAAGATCGCGATGATGTGGTTATTTTGGATGTTCGCTCAAATTATGAGCATAAAATGGGCAAATTTAAAAATGCGGTTACTTTAGATATTGATAATTTTAGAGATTTCCCTGCCATGATCAACGAACTGGCGCAGTATAAGGATAAAAAGATTTTAACTTATTGCACCGGTGGAATCAAGTGCGAAAAAGCATCAGCTTTATTATTAAAAGAAGGTTTTAACGATGTTTACCAATTACACGGAGGCATCATAAAATACGGAAAAGAAGCAGCTGGGAAAGATTTTGAAGGAAAATGCTACGTTTTTGATAATAGGTTAGCCGTTGATGTTAATACAGTAAACCCGGTAGTTATTTCTACTTGCGGAAATTGCGGAACAAGCACCACCAAAATGATCAATTGCGCTAACCCAGAATGCAATGTCCATTTTACCCAATGTGATGCTTGCGGAGTAGCTTTAGATGGTGCTTGTAGTGTAGCTTGTCAAAATCATCCACGCAAACGCCCTTATGACGGAACTGGCTATTACGTAAAAGTGCCTCAGCCGGTGGTAGCAAAGGCAACAAGAATTGTTTAAGCATTTCGTCATGTTGAGCGCTGAGCGAAACATCTCACAAACTAGGTATTCGGTCGACATGGCAATCTTGCGTGTGGGATGCTTCCTATCGTCAGCATGACGAGACTGAAACGCTATTGTTCAAAAAAACAACCACATCAAATCAAATTATTTCATCTTCAATTCTACTAAAACAGGGAAATGATCTGATGGAAACTTTCCCTGAAAACTATCCGATAAAATCCCCCACTTTTTCACATTAAATTGAGGCGTTACAAACACATGGTCAATAATGTTTGAGCCTTTCAGGGTTTTTCCAAAGCCGTTGAAAGAGTTGTTATTCGCATAAGGAAATTCCGCCAACTGGTAAGTATCTTTAAGTAGTTTGCTTTCAGCAAGTATTTTATACGGCTCGCTATTATGGTTTCCATTAAAATCTCCCATTAAAATAGTAGGCTTGTTGCCTGCAATCTCAGCTATCTTTTTTAAGATGAACTTACTGCTTTCTCGTCTTGCAATTTGTCCTTCATGATCAAAATGCGTGTTAAAAACATAAAAGCTCTTTTTAGATTTTTTATGTTTTAGGTAAATCCAAGAGGTAATTCTGTTACAGCATTTGCCGTCCCAGCCGATAGATGGTTTGTCTGGAGTTTCCGAAAGCCAGAAATCGCCTTGATTAAGCAGTTCAAACTTATCTTTTTTGTAAAATATAGCGGTATGTTCGCCGGCTGTTTTTCCGTCGTTTCTACCTTTTCCATAAACAGAATAATAGGGTAGGGCAGTTTTAATGTCTTGCAGTTGATTTGCAAATCCTTCCTGCGTTCCAAGAATATCAAAATCGTAAAAACGAATTAAGTCTGAAACTAAAGGTGCTCTTTGAGTCCACAGATTGCCGGTGTCGTTTTTGGTTTCTAGTCGGATGTTAAAAGTGCCCACCGTTAGTTTCTGAGCAGTTATCGTAAGACTAATCGAGAAGAATAGGACAAAGCTTAATAATGTTTTCATAAAATATGGATTAATTTTCAATCTGTTAAAGTTCTTATTTATTAAGGAATATGAGCCTCAATTTATAAAATTTATGATTTTTTATTGGTTTCTTAATACTTCCAGTGGTGGGCGGTACAATACTTTTCTACTGCTTAATACGCCAGTAAGCACTACCAAAGCTATAATGATTAAAAACATAGCAATAATAGGAACGATAGCCGGTGTAAAAGAACTGTTAAATGTGAAAACTGCTAAGGCCCAGCTTCCAAAAAGTGCTAATATGATTCCTGTTGCGGAAGCAATTACGCCTAAAAATAAATATTCTAGCGCAGTAATGGTGAGTATTTGTTTTTTACTTGCCCCTAAAGTTCTTAATAAAATGCTTTCCTGTAAGCGCTGATTTTTACTGATTAAAACCGAAGCAATGAGCACAATCCAACCGGTTGCCATGCTAAAAGTAGTCATAAATTGAATCACAAAACCAATTTTAGAAAGCAATTCGTCCAATACTTTTAAAATAAGTTTCAAATCAATCATTGAAACGTTCGGAAACGTTTTAACAATGGCAGTTTGGTAATTTGCAGAAGCTTCATTGTCTGGTACGTGGGTCATCAAAACATGGAATTGTGGTGCATCTTCTAAAACTCCTTTTGGGAAAACAATCCTGAAATTGGTTTGCATTCTGTTCCAGTTTACTTCTCTTAAACTACCAACAACTGTAGGTAACATTACGCCTTGAACGTTGAAAGTGATTTTATCACCAACCTCTACTTTTATGCGTTTAGCATAATTTTGTTCTAAAGAAACGTAAACAGGTTGATCGGTATTTTCAATATTTCCAACCCATTTGCCAGCAGTTATTTTTTCAGCCTGCGTTAATGTATCTTGAAAAGTAACCCTCAATTCTCCTCGAAATGCTCTTTGAGAAGGACCTTCGTCCTCCTTATTTTTTTCTGTCGACAAACTATCGGCCTTAGCCAAATCAACAGCAGTTTTGCCGTTTATAGATTCAATCCTTACCGTGATGATGGGAACTTGGTTAATTACCGGTAAGTTGTAGTTTTTGGTCAACTGGGCCACACTGTCTTTTTGGTCTGGCTGAATGTCGAATAAAACCATGTTTGGTTGGTCATCGCCAGAAGCAAGCGTAACGCTTTTGATTAAAATACCTTGCACAAAAAACAGCGTACATATAAAAGTAGTGGCTAAGCCTATGGAAACGGTGAGCATTAAGGTTTGATTGTTGGGCCTGTACAAGTTTGCAAATCCTTGTCGCCAAACATATCCTAATGATTGTGGGATCGATTTTTTTAACAGCCACATCAATAATTTTGAAATGGCAAAAAGTAATAGCAACGCAAGTAAAATACTTCCTACAAAAGCGGCCGCTTGTAACCAATTGCTCATTTGTAAGTAGGTAAAACCAAATACAAACAACAAAATCAGCAGGTAAACTATCCATTTTTGGAAGTCAATTTTTACATCCCTATTTTCAAAAGAAGATCTTAACGCATTTAACGGAGATATTTTGCGGACACTCAATAAGGAGGGCAGGGCAAACAAAATAGAAATAACTACGCCCAAACTTATCCCTTGCGCTATCGCCGGCCATGATATTTGCATGGAAATTTGTACCGGTAAAAAATCTTTTAATATAGTAGGGAGCAAAAATTGAATTCCGGTTCCCAAGGCGGTTCCTAAAATCCCACCCAGTAAGCCTAAAAAGAAAATCTGGATCA